>CAZISK010000284.1:0-8803 GCA_964541355.1 uncultured Candidatus Obscuribacterales bacterium | reverse complement strand
GATGCCGATGTTTGGGCAAACCCTAGTGCGACGTTCGAGAACAAAGTGTCGCAGATTGAAACAACCGTCTATGGCAAGTCGACGAAAAACGTGCCGCTCCTTCGACGCATCGAGAAGTTGGAGATAGATACATTCGGAAAGAAAAAGACAGGGGCGATCGCGGATCGCATAAAAGACCTCAAAGAGTCCTACGGAATTTAACGGCTTCACATTTGACGTGTTCGCTCGACGGCTACTGGTAAACCTGCCGGTTGTAGTCTATGTATCCGCCCTTGTGTCTGTAATTGGTGGCACGATGAGTGTAATGTATCACTCCACCTCTGTCATTCCAGATATACTCACCACATATAGTGACCACATCGTTCTCGTGAAGCGGCACATAAGGAGCCAGATCGATATTGTGCGCAACCAGCACCGTGGTGCCGTTGGACAGGTCCAGCAAAAAGCGTTGATGGGGGTTGCCCTGCCTGTCGTCCGGCAATAGACGCTTCACCCTGGCCGTCACGACGACGTTGACGCCATTGGCGCGTTGCGTCTGAAGGGCGATGAGATCGCCATCTTTCGTCCGCGCTGCCGAGAATGACTGAGTGTCCGCGCTGATCGGTTGAGCAGGCACAGGCGGGCTGCCGCCGAACATGCCGGCAAACGGCGGAGTTTTTGGAGCCGCTGGTTCTGATATCGACGGTGATGGGCTTGTCAATTGCGGGGTGAACTGCGCTGCCGTTCGAGCTTCATTAACCGATGGACCGGAGCCGCCTGGAGTTAAGGTGGGATTCTGTTGGATCGAGTTGTTCAGCGAGGTCATTCCGCTTGGCGGACATCCAAAGCCGTTTTGATTGCCCACGGGTTGCGGCGTATTGACGACGGGCGTGCGGCCTGGATCGGTCCGAAAACTTTGAGCCGGTTGCCCCGACTCGCTCAGACCAAACTGAGCGGTGCCGGCATTGGCATTGATTGGCGTTACATTTTTCGACGCTAAATTACTCTGCCCAGCAATGGTGGACGTAGAATCTGAGGCTATGGAATCGAAACGCGCAACCTGACCGTTACCGGATTTGCTCCCTGATTGAAAATCAACATTGGACACGCCCGAGGCCACTCTGGTCCGATCACCACCTCGGTCTGGACTGCCGAAAGCGGGGTCGTAGCTCTCCTGGCGACCGTCCAGATCGCGAATACCCTTCTTAAGAGCAGTAACCTGATTCTGAGCTCTCCTTTCACCTTTGTCGCTGTTCAATCTGGTCGGTGAATAATTGCCTACACGACTGGACAGCGAATGTGGGTTCTTCAGTTGCACGGCTAGATCCGAGCAACCACAAAGAGCCAGTGCCGTAAAAATAGATAGAAAACGGATATAGAGAATACGCATATCGGTTATCGTAGCTCATGAAAGACATTTTCGTTAATATAGCAATTTGCCACGAGATGCTTTAGTATCGGGCTGAAACGCTGGGATCCTTGCATCGAGCGTATTGCATCGTGGTATATAGTGTTTGCAGGAACAGATAACCGATTATTTGAGTCAAGCACAACAGGAGACAGCACAATCTTAGTATGTTAGCCAGCGTCTATCTCACCGGAGATTCCCTTGATGCTCACCAGGTATTGGGCGATTTGGCTGGGCCCGATTGGCGCTCTTCGGCTGTTCAGAAGCTCGAGACTTACGGATTGCGCGTTGTCAATCCGCTGGAGTTGGCCTGGAATATGGAGACCGGCGCCACGATTGACATTAGCGACTCCGCCAACAAGAAAGTGCGCCGCGCGCTGGACCTTATTGACGAGTGCGATGCCCTCCTGGCCAATATCGAACGATCGAGTTACGGCACGGCGATGGAGATGTTCTACGCCTATAGACGAGGCAAAATGGTCACGGTGATTGGTCCGTCGCCATACAGCCCCTGGGTCGTATCACACTCACAGGCTCGCTTCAATGATATTGATCGAGCGGTCAATTATCTAATCGACAAGCATCCTCATGCTGCTCCGCTGAGCTGGGCCTTGCAATACGAAGCTCAACTGTCGGAGCGCTACGAGCAGATGCCGCCCCCCGGTGAGCCCGACTACAAGTTCCTTGGCGGCAGTTTGCCGGTCCTCGTCCTCGCTCCTCACGCGACTGCGTATTGGCGAGAAGGGGAGTTCAAAGGTCAGGACTCGTTTACAGGCTCTCTCGCCTCGATATGCAATCGCCTGGCGCTCTGCCATTCGATGCTCACCACCTATTGCTGCGCCGCCGACCCATGCTGGTATCTGGAGACGCCCTTCCGTCGCGCCCTCACGGATATCGTCAAAGCGGGAAAGGTCGGTCTTGTGGTTATGCTGCTGGGAAGTAGTTGGGAAGAAGCTCCTGGTCTGCAGGTCTCCACCTACGGTCCGACAGAAGAAGCCTGCTACCCCTACATCAACTTGCTTACAGAGAGATTGTCCAAGCTCGAGCCGGTAGTTCCCGGCAGCTTTGACCATCCGGTCAGACCGTTGGCTCTGTTCATCGCTGAAGTCTTGGGAATTCCGACCATAATCGTACGTTTGCACAAGAGATACAGGATGCCTCGCCTTCAACCGCAGACCTTTTCAGCGGTGGCGACGCTGTTGTCGGAGTTCGTCTCAGAGACCGGTGTAGAGTTGGCTCGGAGTCAATCATAACAATGACTGGTGAGTTAGTGGCATTCGTGACCTGTCCACCAGACAAAGCGGAAGCTCTTGCCGTGCAAATGGTCGAGAGCAAACTCGCCGCTTGCGTCAATATCGTCTCTGGTATCACTTCGGTCTATGTCTGGGAAGGTCAGCTCAATCAAGACGGAGAGTCGCTGTTGATCATGAAGACCAGCAAATCCGTATACGACAAATTCGAAGCGAAGATAAAGGCGCTGCATCCTTATGAAGTTCCTGAGATTATTTGTCTTCCAATCGAATCGGGTAGCCGAGACTACCTCGAGTGGCTCAACAAGTGCTTGGTTTGACAAAGGAGTGCACCTTGGCTGACGACACAACAATTGTCGATGTGTTCTGGAGAAGGGTAGTCGAAACCCCTGCAAAGACTGCGATCATGTACAAGCTCGATGGCAAGTATCATCCGGTAAGCTGGTCTGAGCACGGAAGCATAGTTGAACTTGTCTCAGCTGCATTGATCAAGAATGGTGTCAATTCAGGTACCAAAGTTGGTATCCTTTCTCAGAACAAGCCGCATTGGACCTGGGCCGATCTTGGAATTCTTTCGGCAGGCGCAATCACGGTACCTGTCTATCCGACGCTAGGTGCATCGGAGGTCGCATTCGTCATCGAAAACAGCGATGTCGAAGTTCTCTTCGTCGAAAATGCTCGCCAGCTGGAAAAGCTGGCCGGTCCTAACGCCCCATTGCCAGAAAATCTGAGGCTCGCCATTGTCATCGACGGCACGCCGGAAGTGCCTGAGCCTTTGTTCACCGTCAAATCCTGGGATCAATTCCTGGATGAAGGCAAGGAATTCCACGCTAACAACGCAAGCGCGGTAACGGCAAGAAGGAAGATCGATGACGACGAAGTGGCAACCATCGTGTACACCTCTGGCACGACTGGGCTCCCGAAAGGAGCCATGCTCAGGCACCGAAATATCTTCGCCGTTCTGAAATCGATGAGCACGCTGGTCGACTTCAACGATCAGGATCTGGCTCTCTCATTCCTTCCTCTGGCCCACGTCTACGAAAGGGTTGGCGGACAGTTCCTCTCGATTTTCGTCGGCATTCCGTTTGCCTACGCAGAATCGATGGAGCAGGTCGCTAACAATCTCCAGGAGCTGCATCCGACGGTGCTCAATGCAGTACCTCGATTTTACGAAAAAGCTTATGCCCGCGTTCAAGGGCAGCTCAAACAGATGCCCCCCGCCCAGAAAGCCTTTGTACGCTGGGCTATAGCGCTCGGACAACGTGCCACCAAACAGAAGATGGAGTCAAAGGTCGATACGAGCATCCTCGATCAACTTTACAAAGCCGAGCTGAGAATCGCAGAGCGTCTTGTTTTCCGAAAAATAAGAGAACGATTTGGCGGTCGGCTGCGCATGATGACCTCAGGTGCGGCCCCACTCTCGAATGACGTTCATATCTTCTTCGAGGCAATCGGCATGCCGATTGTTGAAGGATATGGACTGACTGAAACGTGCGCACCACTTGCCTGCAACAAACCGACCGACAATAAGTTCAAAACAGTGGGCAAACCTCTTCCAGGAGTCGAGGTCAAGCTGTCCGAGGATGGTGAGCTTCTTGTTCGCGGTCCAATCGTCTTTGCCGGATACTACAAAAACGAAGAGGCGACTCAAAAGGCTTTCGAAGGCGATTGGTTCAAAACTGGTGATATTGCGAAAATCGATGAGCAGGGCTACATTCAGATCACCGATCGGAAGAAGGACATCATCATCACCGCCGGCGGAAAGCATGTTGCTCCGCAGCACATCGAGAGCCTGTTCAAGAATGAGCCTCTAATCAATCACGTGGTCGCTTATGGTGATAAACGCAAATATATAACCGCTCTATTGACGCTCAATCGAGACGCTCTCGAAGCCTTTGCGAAGAGCAAATCGGTTTCATTCAAAGACGTGAAAGAGCTCAGTCAGAATGCCACGGTAAGAAAAGAGGTAGAGCGAATCGTTCACGAGAAAAATCAGAATCTGGCTCGCTTTCAGCGAATAAAGAAGTTTGCCATTCTAGACAAAGAGTTGACCATTGAAGACAACGAGCTGACTCCGACCCTCAAGGTCAGGCGAAAACAGGTGACGGAGAAGTATTTGAATATGCTGGATGAGCTCTACGAGGCGGAAGATCTCGAGGCTCAGCAGGAACACGCCGAAGTAGAAGGCTGATTTATTTACAAAAAATCGTTAGTATCAGGCTATTTGGTCACAGAAAAGCCATAAAAATTCGTTACCATGCGCCTATATCTAAACACTTAGATTAAAAAGCTCTTTACATTCGCTTGGCAACTGAATACAATACTGCTGCGGCAGTGTATTTGCCACTATATTCCCAGCCCGCTGGACGTAGATCGTCATCCACTTACTAAACAGAGAATGGAATTCGCCACAACCACAGTCAGATTTATTTGGCTTGTCAGCCACGAGGGTTAAGTCGCATGTTTGATTCGATTGGACGAGGTTTCCGGCTCATTATGGCCAGCATACGTATGGGCTGGCACGATAAGCGGCTCTTGGTGCCATCAATCGTCACCGTGATAAGCAATATCTTCTTTGCTATTCTGCTCTATCTGCAAGCCAAGACAAGCTTTGGTGGAAAGTCTGAGGTGGCCTCGCAGTTCATGGCGCAGGGCAAGAGTCTCCTCAACGGCGCCGGCAGCGCTCAAGGATTCGCCGGGTTGACGGGACTGAACGGTCCGATGGACCCTACCGGATTGGGCGGAAGTTCGGACAGCGTTCTGGCAGTGACAGGGATTCTTTGTGTCTGGTGGTTGACCAACCGATTTCTCGAAGGCGTCACCACAGCTCTAGTGTATAGTCACCTCACGGAGGGTCGTGGATCGGGACGTTTTTCAGCAGCCGCGAGCGCAGTGTTCACAAGCCTCCCTGCCATCATTATGCTCGGTCTGGTCACTCTGATCGCAAAGCGAATCGCCGGTTGGCTCAGAGGCAAGCGCGATGCCGGCGGCTTGTTCGGATTTGGATTCAGCTTCCTGGCTGGAATTATTGAAGTCTTTTGGACTCTGGCAGGACACATGATTCTGCCCGCCATCGTCATCGAAGGCACCTCTTTCTGGGGTGCCTTGAAGCGAGCTGATCGAATTGCTCAGGGCAACCTGCTCACCATCGGAGTCGGCGAGGTCGGAGTCGATTTGATTTGCAAAATCACAAGTGGAGTCATATATGGGGTAGGAGTTGGCGGATTCGGACTGGCCTACTTCGCCCAGATGAGTCTCACCTCTCCGATGATGGTAATGACTGGACTGGCTTGGGCTTCGCTAGTGCTCGTCGTCACGGCACTATCAATATATATTAGAGCGGCATTCTACACCTGCTTGTATGTCTGGGCGATCACGGCTGAAGAGGTCGAAGAGGCGATGAGATCGGAGATTGCACCGCCGGCGCCACTAGCCGCAGCTCTAGCGCATTAGGTTGATTGAGAGTCTCTGGTTAGAAGCAAGCACCTTTGCTCGCCGGGACGCGCACGACCACGATATTGCCGGTCAGGCAACCCAGCTTGCCATCGCAGATCCTTTAGATTCGGTTGGAATTCTACTGCGCCCTTATCGCTCGCAGTCCTTCTGTTGAGGATTTTGGTCAGCAGGTAGGGGTATCGGCGTGGAGCCAGACGGCTCGAAAGCGGTTGAGTGGCCGACCTTACGATTCCGATTTTCACTGAGATGATAGATGTAACGCTCGCCACCACTTTTGGTGCTCGGCTCGAGCGTGCGATAGTACCAAAACTGTTCTCAAGGATTTATGATTGAACAGCAGTCCGTGGAGACAAATGTTTGGAGCAAATCGAGCGATATAGAGGCAGTATTTATGGTCTGGCCATCGGCGATGCCCTGGGCGCACCGCTTGAGTTTCAAGAATATGGATCGTTCGCGCCCATAGAGGACATGCTCGGCGGAGGAGTATTTAAGCTTAGACCGGGAGACTGGACCGATGACACATCGATGGCATTGTGCCTTGCCGAAAGCCTCATTGAATGCCGAGGATTCAACGCCTTCGATCAGATGGAGAGATATCTGAAGTGGTATCACCACGGATACCTTAGCAGCCAGGGTTGGTGCTTCGACATCGGCACGACAACTCGAAGAGCATTACTGGCATTCCATGAGACCAGACAACCCTACTCGGGATTGAGCCAGGACAGCGCCTCCGGCAACGGCTCAATCATGCGTCTTGCCCCGGTGGCGCTGGCATACGCCAGTCAACCGACACAGGCGCTCGATTTTGCGGCGGAAAGCTCGAAAACCACTCACGCCAACAATCGCTGCATCGAAGCCTGTCGCTATCTTGCCGCTCTGATTGTAGGAGCGCTGCAGGAGCGCAGCAAAGAGGAGTTATTGTCGCCTAAGTTCACACCAGTAAGAGACTACTGGATGCACCGTCCGTTCAAAACTGAAATCGAAGAGATTGCGATGGGATCGTTCAAAACCAAAGAGCCGCCTGAAATTCAGGGCTCAGGCTATGTTGTGAGAAGCCTCGAGGCGGCGCTCTGGGCGTTCTACAAGACGGAAACGTTCAAAGAAGGATGCCTGCTTGCCGTTAATCTTGGCGACGACGCTGACACCACAGGAGCCATCTTCGGGCAGCTTGCCGGAGCTTTTTATGGCGACGAGCAACTTCCTGATAGCTGGCGTTCAAAACTGGCGCTTCTTGATTCGATTAAGCGCTACGCAGAGCAATTGTTCGCGTTGTCACAATCTATGTAGTCTTGGTCAACAGCGAGCAAAGGATTTTTGGTGTAATCAACCATTTCAGCGTTCCTGGTAGCGTTGGAGGCAGATCGTGAACCTCCACGCAGCAAACGCCGGCTTTCTTGAAAGGCAAAGTAAACTCGAAGCCGGCCCCCACCATAGACTTGACCAGGTCGCCTACATCAGGCTCATGACCGACTAGAAAGATCTCCTCGGATTCGGAATATTTTTTTAGGAACTTGTAGACATTTGATGGTGTTACGCCTGGAGCCAGAGAGTCAGTGGTCGTCAACTCTCCTCCCAGTTCGGCATTAAGAATATCGGCGGTCTGCTTGGCTCGAGTAAGTGGACTTGCAACGATGACGTCTGGCTTTACACCTATACACTTCAGTCCGCGTGCCACCATCTTGGTCTCTTCTACACCCTCTTCGGTCAGCGGTCGTTCGGAATCTCTCGTTATTCCCCGCATCAGACCTTCGACGGCAATTCCATGTCTAACCAGATAGATCTTCATGTCAACCTCGTGCTTCCATTCGAGTTTCCAACAGCTCTAAAGCGATCTGTATGGATTGTGCCACCTGAGGTAATATTGAATCAATGAGCGACAAACCGAGATTAATTGGACTTGACATTGGCGACAAACGAATTGGGATCGCCATCTCCGATCCACTTGGCATTACTGCTGCTGGGTTGGAAACAATTGAGCGCAAAAATTCGAGAGTCGACGTTGAAGTGGTAAAACAGATTGCCGAAAGACATGGCGCAACACAGATCGTCGTCGGTCTGCCGTTGAACATGGATGGCAGCTCGGGCGATCAAGCGGACCGAGTCAGGTCTTTCGCCAGTAAGCTCGCTCGTGCGACCGGTCTGCCTGTCGTTTATGAAGACGAACGGCTATCGACCGTGTCGGCAATCAGAACGCTGACGGTCCAGGGCGTCGACACCGGACGCTCGAGGGATCTTGTCGACCGGCAGGCAGCAGCGATTATTCTTCAAAAGTTCTTGGATAGACGAGAACCGCCTCCTTCTGCTTAGGTTATGGCGCAGACCTTGAAGCAGTTCCTCAACGAAGATGTTTCCTGATCGCTGGAAAGTCGCTCCCTGAGCAATATTAGAAATCCTAATAAAACAGACTCGCAAAATATTGCTGGGTCTAATATTTGAAGAAAATATTCTTACGGGCTATTCATCGACGAGGCAGCATTATCGTAAAGGTGGTGCCGCGGCCCTCGTCGCTCGCTACTGCGATGTCGCCCTGGTGCGCATCGACGATCTGCTTGCAGAGATAGAGTCCGAGCCCTGTGCCGACAGCCTGACCCTTACCTCGTTCACTTCTCCAGAATTTTTCGAAAACCTTATTGAGCTCATTTTCAGCGATACCAATACCGGTGTCTTTAACATGCACCATGACCTGGTTGGGCGTCTCTTCTCCCCATAC
>CAZISK010000283.1:0-8819 GCA_964541355.1 uncultured Candidatus Obscuribacterales bacterium | reverse complement strand
GCCAAGCAAGGCGTAATCGAATTTGAAGGAACAATCAAGGAATCCTTGCCCAATGCCATGTTTCGGGTAGAACTGGACAACGGACATCGGGTCCTGGCCCATATTTCTGGCAAAATTCGCAAAAACTTTATTAAGATTCTTCCAGGCGATCGTGTGCGCGTTGAGCTCACTCCCTACGATCTGACCCGCGGACGCATCACCTACAGAATCAGAGAATAATGTACAATTAGATATTCTTCGCAGGCTGTGTCGGTTTGCATTCAGATGAAAGCAAGCTGCTGACGGCTTTTGCGTGCAGGTAGCATTTCCTTTTTTGGAGTGGCGCTAACGCGCCAGGATCAAATGAAAGTAAGAGCATCAGTAAAAAAAATGTGCGACAAGTGCAAGGTAATTCGCCGCAAGCGCCGCGTAGCGGTCATTTGCGAGAATCCGAAGCACAAGCAGCGTCAAGGTTAGTTGTTGGATAACGCAAAAAGCGTTAAGCCTTGTCACGTTAAGTATTTCTCGAAAAGTGACTAAGGCAGTTGAACTGGAGGATTCATGGCCCGTATAGCCGGTGTTGATTTACCGAAGAACAAGCGCATCCACATCGCTCTCACCTATATTCACGGCATCGGCCGGTCATCAGGTGAGGAGATTTGCACAAAGCTCGAAATTCCTGTGACACGCAGGGTGCATGAGCTTTCTGACGACGAAGTTTCCCGTATTCGTGAAGAAGTCGAAAAAAGCGGCAACTATCAGATTGAAGGGGATCTCCGCCGGGTGGAAGGTCTCAACGTCAAGCGATTGATTGAGATCAACTGCTATCGCGGTCAGCGCCACAGAAGAGGCTTGCCGACCCGCGGTCAACGTACAAAGACCAATGCTCGCACCAGACGCGGACGCAAGCGCGTCACCGTCGCCAACAAGAAGATTGCCCCAACCAAGTAAAGCTCTAAGAGTGAGGCATTTGTGCCGACCTCAAGATCTAATTACTTCCTTAAAGATTGCCTGAAACAGGTAATATTCGAACGAAATTTCACCTGTTTACTGACAATCTCTAATAAAATCCAAATTCACCACAATTACTGGTTCCCGACCTCTTAAACAGGTTTCACACACAGGAAAAGAAGAGACAAAACCATGGCAGCTAAAGCTCCGAAAGCCAGAGGCAAAAAGAAAGAGAAACGGTACGTGTTGCAGGGTGTCGTACATATCAAGAGCACCTTCAATAACACCATTATTTCGTCTACCGATCCGCAAGGTCAGGTTATTGCCTGGGCTTCCGCAGGTACCGTAGGTTTTAAAGGCGCCAAGAAAGGCACGCCGTTCGCCGCTCAACAGGCAGCAGATACGGTGGCACGCCGCTCTATGGACCAGGGTATGCGCCAGGTTGAAGTCCTGGTCAAAGGCCCCGGCGCCGGACGTGAGACCGCCATCCGCGCATTGCAAGCGGCTGGACTCGAAATCACGTTGATCAAAGACGTTACCCCGATTCCCCACAATGGATGTCGTCCGCCCAAGCGCAGACGCGTCTAATCGCATTTTTCAGATTGGTCGGCTTATTGTGTTCAGCCGATTGATCTTAGTTTGATTCCGCGGCACAGGACATCAACACTAGAACTTAGGAGATCGCAAGTTGGCTAGATATACGGACTCAGTTTGCAAACTCTGCCGAAACGAAGGCGCAAAGCTCTTCTTGAAAGGCAGCCGTTGCTATACCACTAAATGCGCTATCGAGCGCCGTCGCTACGGACCAGGTCAGCACGGTCAAGCGCGTAAAAAACACTCTGAATATGCATTGCAGTTGAGAGAAAAACAGAAAGTGCGCCGCACCTATGGTCTTCTGGAAAAGCAGTTCTCCGCCTATTACAGAGCGGCGAGCCAACAGAAGAAAGTGCCAACCGGTTTGAAGATTCTTCAGTTGTGCGAAAGCAGACTGGACAATCTTGTGCACAAAAGCGGCATGGTTCCTTCCAGACCGCAAGCCAGACAGCTAATCGCTCACGGTCACTTCACCGTCGACGGCACAAGAGTCTACACCCCTTCCTACCACATCAAACCCGGTCAGGTTATCTCAGTGGCCGAAAGCAGCAAGAAGCTGGTCAAAGCACTGATTGAAGCCAATCCCTCGCCGGTTGCTCCCAACTGGATGAGTATTGACCTCGACAATTTGAAAGCTTCGATGATCAACGCTCCTGCCCGCGAGGAGCTTGATGGCACCATCAAAGAAGCGCTCATCGTTGAGTACTATTCGAGGAGATAAGTTTCGTTTTGGACGGGCGGTTTATGACCGCCCGGACGGTTTCTAACGGTTTTACAGACACTGTATGTAAGTTTGATAAACACGTTCTATTAGTTGGTACTTTAGAGCAACTGGGAAGAATCACTGTGAACAACGACTTCAATCGACTATACATGAATCAAGGTTTGGGCGGCATGTCTTCATCCTCCATGGGAATGGGCGGAATGAGCGGCATGTCAGGCATCTCGAGCATGGACTACGGTCTTGTGCCCGAGACCAGTCCGAGAGAGCCGATCAAAATCAAGTGCCTGGAAAACAAAACCCATGCTGATGGCTCTATCTACGGCAAGTTCGTAATCGAGCCGCTAGATCGTGGTTATGGAACTACCCTGGGCAATGCGCTGAGACGCGTTCTGCTTTCGCACATTGAAGGATCTGCCGTCACCGCCGTCCGCATCGATGGTATCACTCACGAATTCACCACCGTCCCTGGTGTCGTCGAAGACGTGATCGATATCATGCTCAACCTGAAAGGACTTGTCGTAAAGACCTTCAGCGCTGATCCTCAGTACCTTCACCTCGATGTAGAAAGACCCGGTCCGGTCACCGGCCGTGATATCTTCTGCCCCGCCGATGCCACCATCATCAATCCGGACTGGCAGCTCTGCTCGCTGGCCGAAGGCGGCAGAATTCGTGCTGAGATTACCGTCGAGCGCGGTCGTGGATACGTGCCGGCAGATGCTCACAGCCACTACAAGCAAGCCATTGACGTATTGCCTATCGACGCTGTCTACATGCCTGTTCGCAAAGTGAGCTACATTGTTGAGCCCACCCGCGTCGGCGAATCGACGGACTATGACAAGCTCACAATCGAGCTCTGGTCGAATGGCGCAATCGATGCCACCGAGGCGATCTCTCAGGCTGCCCGCCAGGTCATCGAGCACCTCGTGCCGATCGCTGAGCTCTCCGGTAAGCCGATGGTTCCGACCACCACCCAGCCTCAACAAACGGAAGGCAAGCACTCTTCGATCTCGATTGAAGAGCTCGAGCTTTCGGTCCGCGCTTACAACTGCTTGAAGCGCGCCAACATCAACTCTCTGGGCGAGCTACTCAAGCTCACCTACGACGATTTGATGAATATAAAGAACTTCGGTAAGAAGTCGGCCGACGAAGTAATCGAAAGATTGCGTCAATTCGGTTTGACCCTCGCCGACACGCCAAAAGATAAATAACCGCAACGAGGACATCTAAGCGGATGTCCGCAAAGAAGGAAACGAGTCATGCGTCACCGTAAAGCAAGCCATCTACTTGGAAGAGCCGCCGACCAGCGCAATGCTGTGTTGAGAGCTCTTGCCACAGAACTGCTTCGCCATGATGAAATCATCACGACGCTGGCCAAGGCCAAAGCCTTGCGCCCGCATGTCGAGAAGCTCATCACCAAAGGCAAAAAGGGCTATCTCAAAGACTACAGTCAGTTGCACGAAAAAGCCAAAAAAGGCGATGCTTCTGCTGCCAAGGATGTCTCTCGCAGTGTGCATATTCGCCGTCAACTCCGTGCTCAGCTTTACGATCGTGAAGTGGTGGCAAGAGTGGTCGACGAAGTCGCTCCCCGCTACTTGACCAGACCGGGCGGCTACACTCGCATCATCAAGTACAGAGATAGAACCGGCGATAACGCGCCTCTGGCGATTATTCAGTTGGTTTAAAACCTCTTGAAAGAGCTTTCTAAAGCACCGGCAGTGATGCCGGTGCCTTTTGCTTAGCAGCTGACGATTGTTTCTCCAAAAATTGCGCCAAAGTGTGACGAGCAGGAGATGAGTCAGATAGTGGACTGGAATGTACGAGCCGATCTTGTCCGTCCTTTGATAATTCTTGCTTGCATGGCTTGATCGGTCACAGTAAGCGCGACATTGACGCCGACTGTGATTTCGTTGAGTATTTTGGCGATTCGATGTAACGCCGAAGGGTTGAGCTGTGCCATCTCAGTAACCGCATCGTGAAAATTTTGGGTAAGAACCGCATTCCGTGACGTTTTTATCAACGCGTTCAAAAGCGCCCTTTCGCTCGAATTGAGTTCAGTTCTCACACCAAGTATGGCTGGATCGTCAACGAGATTGGATTCGTCTAGAAAACCAGGTATGAATTCAGTCTTTCCGATGGAGATCGATCGCCTGACGCTGGTAAAACTATCTGTGGATTCCGGCAACCAGACCATAGGCTCCGTTTGCTCTGAATCAGTCGTTAATCGACTATTCGTTTGCATGTTTCAACCCTCACGCCCTCTCCTCCTGGCAGATTGCCATGGAATCGTGAACATTTTGTACCTTGGCTTGTGAGCTGAGTGTGAGACGGTGAGCCAGTCTTCGTTGGTAGAACTAAACTTTTTGAGAATTAATGATTGAATTGTGAGCTGAATGTGAGATGAATAGCTGGTCTTGCAATTCAAGTCAAAATCGTT
The DNA here is from genome assembly GCA_964541355.1 of uncultured Candidatus Obscuribacterales bacterium. GTDB lineage: Bacteria > Cyanobacteriota > Vampirovibrionia > Obscuribacterales > Obscuribacteraceae > JADYXR01. The sequence continues at coordinate 4,137 of CAZISK010000283.1, read as the reverse complement.
GTCGATTGTTGAAACATTGGAGGCGAGCCGAGTAGCCAGTTTGTGCTCACTTACCCTCGAGATATAAAACCGAGAATTTGAGCTGAATATGAGATAGGCAGCCACCAGGCTTCGACGGATACGCCACGCAGCGCCCTGGTCCATCAATCAGCCTCGATCGGTGGGCTTCGCACAGCCAGTCGGCCAGTCCTTGCTGAAGTTCAGCCCGTTTGGGCGTCTGAGAAGCAATTTCGAGCAGCAGCCCTGCGCAACAAACCCAACTGGTACCTAACTGTCACTAAGTTTTGTCACCCTAGCTAGGAGGATACGCTCTGGGGCTGGGCGGTTGATGGAGGTCGAACCCGATGGGTGACGTTACTATTGTTGAAAAAGAAGATGGACAAGCTTCGACCGACCGGGCATCTAAGCCTGAAGCGCCAGTCGAAACCGGCGGCGCTTCAAAAAATGAGCAGCCGAATCCAGAACCTGAGACTTCAAAGATCGTGGACCTGGCGTGCGGGCTCTGGGTCGAGCAATTCACCAATTATCTGGATGGGAAGCCATTTAGAGGTCACTCAATTCCAGATGATGCTCGTCCACTGAAAATACGTGCAATGTCTGCCGGGTTGGAGGAATATGACAAACTCGCTCCGAGCGGCGCGATGACAAAGGACAATCTAGAAAGTAGCCTCAAAGCTGATCCATTTGGCTCTTTCGATCCGCTTGGTTTGCAACTTCTACTCGGCAATTTTGAATTGGTCGACGGTCTGGAAAGTCGAGACGGGAGAATAAGCCGGTCGGAGTTGGCTCGGCTATCAATCGGAGACACGAATCTTCGGACTTATCCTATTACTGTACCGGCAAAGTCGCTCGGCGAGGATGAGACCAGGTCGTTAGAAGGTCAGCGTGCCAGAACAGGAGCAGTAATCAATAGTAGGATCGATAAATTTCCAACACATTCGCAAGGCAACTACTTTGACACGGCAGTGAAAGGCATGGCAAAGGCTGTTTTGAATGGCGATGTCGAAGCGTTCAAGACAATGGTTGATGAGTTTAGCAGTCATCAGCTTTTGGATTCGGCGTCGAAAAAACTTGACTATCTGCTTTGTCCGGCAGGGGTGAGGGTGCGAGTCGCAGAGAACCGGTCTGGACCCAGACTGATTCTAACCGCCAAGGACGGATCGATGATCTGCTTCTCGCCGACCGATGGCCCCGTGACCGATGACCTGAGGCTGTCGGCTTCCGAAGTTATGACTAAGATTGGACGTCAGACCGCAGTCAGCGCCGACAAGATGGCCGAATACTTCGCCAGTGAAGACAGGGAGAACCTGGCCAGGCAAACTGAAAAGAAGCTGATCCAGGGGTTGTCAGCCGGACTTGATGCCGGAGAGTCGAAGATAATGGCAGCCTTGCTGGCTGCAACGCGTAATGGCGATATGTCCGGTTTCAACAAAGTTGTCTCGGCGGCTCTCAGGTTAGATTCAAATCGCACGTACAATGTTGCCAACGCGCTTAACGAGATTGTCGGTGAAGGCGATATTCGCTTCACAGTTACTAATGAACAAGGGACTGATGCGAGGATGCAGATCCGTAATCGTTCCGGCGATAAGTCGCTTACTATTACCTCCCGGAATGAGCTCATCGTGGGAGCCACAGGGGTTGCGGCCCATAGAGATGCCGACAGCATTGCCGAATTGACCAAATGGGTGTACGAATCGGTCCGAGCTGCGCGACAGCAGATCACTCCTTCCCCCGTGGGCATATCAATCCTGGATAGCGCCCGCTCGGAAGACGCGCATCAGTCGTCGATCACGGGGCTCATTTATGATGGCGTCTTCAAATCCAGTCCAAAGCCGGACTTCTGGCAGCAGCTTCACCAGCAAAGATGAGGCGTACAACTTGCAACCGGCTTGTGGGATTAAGATAATGAGTTGTGACTAGACTAGCGCTTCTTATTGAATATGACGGTAAGCGCTTCCACGGTTCGCAGTATCAGGTGGGAGTACGTACTGTGCAGTCTGAGCTCGAGGGAGCTCTGGCAAAGTTTGCTCGTCGCGAGATACGGCTGCATCTGAGCGGGCGCACTGATACTGGTGTACATGCGGCTGGACAGGTTGCGCATGTCGATTGGCCGGATGATATCGAGCTCGATTTATGGCGGCTGACCTGGGGTCTGAACGGGATCATCAAAGCAGATCTGGCTGTCGTGAATGTCCAGGTCGTCGACAACGAGTTCCACTCCAGATTCAGCGCGGTCTCACGCGAGTATGTGTATCGAATTTTGAACCGCCCGCAACGATCTGCTCTGTTAAAAGATACTCACTATTTCGTCCCTCGGTCTCTAGACTTGAAAGCTATGCAGGATGGGGCTTCGCGGCTTTCAGGGCGGAATGATTTCACGGCATTTCGTTCGACAAACGCCGATAAGTCGAGCACAGTTTGCACCGTCACTCGTGCTGAATTATTGCAATTAGGTGATGGAAAGCTGGAGTTCTGGATAGCTGCAGACCACTTCGTGTACAATATGGTGCGAATAATTGTCGGAACCCTGACTGAGATTGGGCTCGGCAAGAAGACGCCGGACAGTGTCGGGAATGCTCTTGACATTGGCGATCGTGCCCTGTCTGGACCGACCGCGCCCCCATGGGGACTTACCTTATCTTCGGTAAGATATCCGCGGCAATACAAATTGTTTGAAAACGAGATTCCTTCTAATAGAAGGCTTAAGGAGATCTCCCGTGAAGACCTATAGCGCCAAACCCGCAGAAATTCAAAGAAACTGGTACCTAATCGACGCCGATGGCAAGACTCTTGGTCGCCTAGCCGTTGAAGTGACCAACATTTTGCGCGGTAAGCACAAACCGGAATTTACTCCCCACGTTGATTGTGGTGACTTCGTCATCATCGTTAACGCTGAGAAGATCAAAGTCAGCGGTCGCAAAGAAGTGCAGAAAGTTTATTACAGGCACTCTGGCCATCCGCAAGGATTCAAATCCGAGACGCTTGCATCTTTGCGTCAGCGCAAGCCGACCGCAATTATCGAGCGCGCCATCAAGGGCATGCTGCCCCACACGACGCTGGGCCGCGAGCAGTTCACCAAGCTCAAAGTCTACGCCGGCGTCGAGCATCCGCATGAAGCTCAACAGCCACAAGCCTACACTCTCAGCCACTAATTCGTTATCTGTAATTCGGAGAAAAGGAAGTTAATAGAATGACAAGCGTTATTCAATACTATGGAACCGGTCGCAGAAAGTCTGCCACGGCTCGGGTTCGTCTTGTTCCAGGAACCGGAACCGTCAAAATCAACGGCAGAACAATGGAAGACTACGTCGGTGGTCGCCATGGTCTTGAGCGTCTGATCATGCAACCTTTCAAAGCTGCGGATGCCACCGGTCGCTTCGATGTGCTGGTCACCGTCAATGGTGGCGGTATCGTCGGACAGCTGGGTGCCATCAGGCATGGTATCGCCCGCGCGCTTGGAGAAGCGGCTCCTCAAAACCGCGGCACTCTCCGTACGGACGGCTACCTTACTCGCGATCCTCGCGTAAAAGAGCGCAAAAAATACGGTCGCAAGAAAGCCAGAAAACGGTTCCAATTCTCGAAACGTTAATTCGCGAATTTCATCATTCTTCAAAAGGACGCGTGCGTGCATGCGTCCCTTTTTGTATTCAGGATTCCGAGTAGCTCTGGCACTGGAAGCGGCTTTGCAAACGCCAGGGCGGAGCAGCATTGGCAGCGCTCAAAAAAGATCGTTTCTCAGTGGCGCCCGCTTAGTCTTGGATGCTTGTGGTGTTGACTAGTAGTGATACTGGTCCTGGGGAATGGAGACATCCGGTATTCTTAGCAATGTGCCGGTCGAAATTGGCTTTGTTGCCTTCTTCCCAACCGCGAGCGAAGCCGAAGTGATTATGCTCTCTAAGTCATTAGGTACGTTTTTGATCTCGATCTCTTTCTCCTCGATATCCTTAGAGGAGATCGCCATTCCTTTGCGAATGTTGCGCTTGACCACGACAACCTTTGTCAGGTCGTTTGGTCGATAGAGGGCGTAGTCCAAAAGCACCTCATCTTTCTTGAGCGGTTGCGATGCCCTTCGCCCGATGGCTTGCTCTACCGATTCAACCGCGAGCGTATGACCAAAATTGGCAATTATCTTGATCT
>CAZISK010000282.1:0-8820 GCA_964541355.1 uncultured Candidatus Obscuribacterales bacterium | reverse complement strand
CCGCCTCATATCCAGCTGAGGCGGAAAGATTATTGAACGAACGTAGAAAGGAAGTTGATTAGGATAAGTAGGAACAAGCGAAGCGAATCTTGTTTGATTGGATTGGTCCCGCCTTCGAACTGTGAATAGAATAGATAATCTTTGTGAGAAAGTCGTGAGATTCAGGGTTCAGTTTCATTCGCGTTTATCTCCGCGAAATCAATGTTCCTGGCAGTATGCACAGTTCATTAAAAGCCTGGAAAGTGTAAGCTGCCGGATTGGACGGGACAGCTTTCTCGATTGGTCAGTGCAATATCGCTCGAAAACGCCATGGGCACCTAGCTCGTGACCCTTTCTCTTACTGTATGAACAATAATGAACATCTATAATGTTGTGTGATACGATATGCGTCGCGCTTTGCGCACTGTCTGTTGGCCTTGTGCCTGACAGGCAGGTGGTTCGTGCCGGATATTTCTTGTTCCAGTACTCAACTGTCTGATGACCGCGCGCTTTGAAGCGATTTGTTCGGCTAACCGGGTATCCTACGTCAATCGTCACACGCAAGGAATCAGCGCATTATGAGTAAGAAAGTGTCGCGAAGCACCGATTCATTTATCAAGAACTGGACAGCGATCATCGCTGGATCTCTGTTTTTGGCTTCCATTCAAAGTGCGCAAGCTGCGCACGACCGAGCCAACTTTCGGGAGTTCAAGGCGAACAATCCCGGTATCGACCGAAGTACAGCTAGAAAAATGTTTCGCGACAATGTTCACCATGGCAATGGTGGCGGTATCACCATTGGTGTCATAGGACAACCGAATTCCTACCCCGATAGGCAAAATCAGCAGACCAACCGCGTCAACCATTTTTCGACTAATGCAACCTTTCAGCAAGTTGCCGAAAGAACTATCAACGTCAACAAGGGTCTCGACCTGAATCTCTCGTCCAATGCTCGCAACATTACGCTCGGCGAGAAGCTGCTCAAGAATGGTCCCGTAGAAGTTACGGTCGACGGTCAGACGAAGACTCTGTCGGCGGGGGCTCTAGTGACTGCGGCCGAGTATGTAGCGGTAAAGCAAGTCTTAGCAGGCAATGGTCAGAGCATCAAAGTTGCTGCTGACGGAGCGGCAAACGGTGGCAGCGTCGACCTGAGCGCTCTTACTTCAAGGAATGACGTGTTACGTGCCTCGGACCTTGTCGTTCCGGCGAATGTCGTTGCCGATGGTGATTTCTCTCGTGGTTCGGACTTCCGTCTGCTCGGCGATTTGAGTAACCACGGAACAGTCCATGCATTTGACGGCGACGGTCGTGACAGAGGCGGAGCCATACGCGCTGACAATATTCTCAACGCTGCAGGTGGAGCGATTACTTCCGATGTCGACCTGACTCTGCAAGCCGACCATAATCTGACAAATAACGGAACGATAACGGGCAAGAGCAATCTAGTTCTCGGCGCCGGACAAATTTCAAATTCCGGCAGAATTGAATCTCTGTCTGGCAATGTCACGCTAGATGGGTCACCTGATGCGGATCTGACCATCAATAACTCCGGTACGATCGCTGCCACTCAGGGCGCCATCAATGTTCGGACCGAAGGGTACAAAGGAGCGGGCAATACCTATATAAATGGCGGAGACTTTCTCAGCAATAGCCTCAACCTCAAAGCCGGTCTTGGTACCGTAGAGGCTAATGTCGGTAATGTCTCGGGTTCTGTCCTGAGCAACGGCAATGCCGTTCATTTTACAGCCGCGACAGACACTCTTACGATTGGCAACACCGATCTGATCGATCCAACTTTCAAAAACACCGGAGCCATTCTTATAAATGACAATCTTGATGTTGCCGCGGATCTGACAATCATAGCCGGCACAACGATTACGGGAACCAACGGCTTTCATATCACGACAAACAACAACGGAGCCAGCGCCAGCGGCTTTCCGCTTAATTTGATCGCAGGTGCGAATATCACTTCCGCCGGGACCGACTCGGGACCGCTCCCTGGTACTCAGACGGCGACCGACACAACATTCAACGGAGCCTCGGCGACCGGCGGCTCCATCGCAATGAATGGGATGACAATCAACACGAATGCCACTAGTGGTAACAATAATGGTGGCAACATTCTGGCTGCTGCATTCTCCGGGTCCGCCATAGGAAGTGGCTCAATCAATCTTTCAGCAGTAGATGCCGGTGGTGCCGGGAGTGGCATCAACGGCAACATGACGATACTTGCCGGGACCAACGTTAACATCAGCAGCATTGTTAGCGATACCGGCACTGGTGGCGGTGGCGATATTAGCATCAGGAGTGCTCAGCCAACCTCTTCCGGACCTGTGACTTATCTCGCCAATGGTCAACTGCAGGGCGGAAGTCCCACGCTACAGGCGGGGACTCTGGGTAACGGTACGATTACCGTAACCGGAGTAGTCTCCGGTAGCGACGTGGATCTCAGGACGAATGGAACATACTCCATCCTGACAGGACTTATTGCAGGGGCATCGACTATAAGTCTGACTACAGGACAACAGCTGCTGTCCACTCAAGTTGATGCTGATTCATTTGACACTCCGCTATTGATCTTGACTGGTCTCAATAACGCCAAGTTTGGTGAGCGTCTCTTTGTCGCGCCATTCACTAATATACCGTTCGAGCTTGGAACCGAGGTTGATGCAATCCAGGTCACCGCTGCTGGTACGGCAAATCTTCGGACAGTCAACCCAAATCTGACTACAATATTGACTTCGCATGTAACCAACGATTTCTTCCTCGTGAATGATGGCGGAGCGACTTTGATAGACGGAGACCTCACGAATGACAACGGGAGTTTCGCTTTTCGAGGACCGGCCAACGGAATCAATGGCTCCATTACAGTTGATGACGGTGTCACGATTTTAGCGAACGGCACTTCCGGCAATACTGGCAACATAACCCTTTTAATCGCCGACAATGCGGATAAGAAGGCGATCAAGGCACTCGAAAAAGCGGGTCTTCCATTGCCGACAATCACCTTCGGATTGGGTTCAACCGTTCAAACCATAGCCACGCAGAAAGACGTGTTCTTCGCTGGTCGCATATCGTTCTTTGCCGGATTGGTCAACACTAAGTTCAAACAGATATTCAAGTCTCCTAGCAAGAACATCAACTTGAATTTGGTCGGAACCGGTACGTTCTTTGTAGGAAAAGGAAAGAAGCCGTTCACTACATTCGACGCCCCATCTCCTATCAACAATTTCACAGCGACCAACGTGGCCCTGTTCTTCAACAACCAGATTGGACCCGATCGTATAGTATTAGAGGGCGACGTAACGCTGGATGCGGATCCGCCACCGCCATCGGGTCCTATCAGCATCCCGGATGGGGTAGACCCCACACAGTTTCCTATCCCGATGGATCGACCTATCAATCACGCGACTGTACTCAATCTTCCGAACCCTGAGTTAGCGATCGATGGTATTAAGCAAGCAAGCTTAACTCCCTTCGTCCAGCTGGTTGATCGATCGGCATTGTCCAATCAGATCACCAACTTGATCACTACTGAAGAGAAAGTATTGGACCTGTCATCTTCGCTCCAGGACGATTCAATGATCGTAGCTGCTGCGCCCAGTGCGTTCACTAAAGAAGTAGCGATATGCTCCGATTTGGATTACATCGCTGCGCTCTTGCCTGGAGTCTCATCGACAAGCGGTCTAGACAACAAGCAAGGGTTCGGTGTCATCCAACACGACGACAACGTCCGCTTGGAAAATGGATGCGTTATGTTCGCACCATCTCGAAGAACACAGGTAGAGACTCCTAAAGGAACGGTCGTTCTCGAGAAGGGATCTCTTGCAGTTATCGCGACTGATGGCGAGCATCTGTCTGTATTCGATATTCATGACGAACAGAAGGGTAGCATTCGCATCGAGGCGTCGGGCAACTCCATCGCTCTGGCGCCGGGTCAACATGCGACAGTGACAAGTGCTCTTGTTCGGGCGTTCAGCGACATCAATCCGATTGAGCCCGTGCAACATCGTTATGTACGTGGTCACCAGCTTAGCCAAGATGCGAAGCTGTTCGTGAGCGATTTCTCCATTCCATCTGCGATTTTCGCAGTCGGACCGTTGAGCGCGCTTGTCCAGTCAGAGCACGTCGGTGCCAAGAAATTGGCGGGCAGGCTTCTGAAGACATCGGCGATCTTGATGCAACTCAATTCCGATTCTTCGCCATTCGAGTATCAGGTAAAGCCCAGAACGGTGGCATTGAACACTATTCGCTGATTCAGTCCTATCAAAGGCTAAACGGAGGAGGTGCGAATTCGCGCCTCCTTTTCGTTGCAGATTTATGAGTCTGTGGCGTGTCTGGACCGACCCTCTGCCTCGACAGCCCGGAATGGAAGTACAATCACATTAGTGGCAACGCGGGGAGAATCAAAGATACGCCGGATCGACAACAGTTTCTTGTCCCGCGTTGTGAACGCGGCTTCTAAGGGGCGCTACGTCGCTATCTGTATTATCGCCGTTGTCGCGATGATCGTTGTTGTGCCTATTCAGGGCTGCGTTTCGATGTCTGAGTGGACGAAAGAGCATCACATGCGGCTCTACGACCGCTACCGCCTGACTGCGCACCATGATCTAATTGCTGGTCGGTACAAGGAGTGTCTATCGACCTATGCCGATGCGCTCAATGAGCTTGAGCAGGCCAAGGTCGATCAGTCGCTGGTGGCCGACCTCAAGTCCGAGATGGCAGGAGCCTATCTGTTATCTGGGAAAACAGAGGAGGCTCTGAAGTTGTACCAGGAGCCTCCGATAACCGACGCGCAATCGGCCAAGGAAAATTCTGAGATGAGCGCTTCTGCACTTTGTGGAGTCGGATTCTGTTATCTCAAGTTGGGTGACTACGAAAAGGCGACTCGATCTTTTCGTGATGCACTCGAGAAGTACAAGTCGAATACAGCATGCGCTTCCAGGCATTCCTTTCCAATCGACCTGTGTCAGAACTGTTGCGCCTGGGGCTTGTTTTTCGCTGATTCTTCAGGGAAGAAATTCGACCACTCGTACGAACAGAAGCCACTCCGCAAACGGGGGCCGTTTTTAGAAAGCGCGTGCCTTACATCGCGATTGCTGCTGGAAAAGTTGCTCTCACCAGTTGTTGCTGTTGAGCATGCTGCGAAAAGCACTGTTTCTCACGGTACCAAAAGCGATACCGCTGCGGATGTCTATCAATCTGATGCGTCGGCTGCCGACGATGGACTATCTGACGTGAGCGGTCTCGACGATCAAATCGATCTGGAGACGCAAAGGAAGTGGGAAGCATTCGTCAGAGGAGGACAGCGCGCGGAGAAAGAGCGCGATTTTGCTAAGGCGGAGCGATACTATAAGAGCGCAATTTCTGTTCTTCGTAAAGCTAACGACAAGGGGATCCGTCTGTACAAATCGGTACAGTATCTTGGTTTTTTGTACTCTTCCCACAATAAAAGGACCGAGGCGATTCCTTTGCTTGAAGAAGCCGTAGAGATTCAACGTGGTCGATTCGGCAAAGATGACCGAGCAATCATCGGCCCGTTAGCACGGTTGGGTGCCAACACTATAAAGGCGGGCAAGGTGGAGGACGCCGAGCGCCTGCTTAATGAGTGTCTTGCGCTGTGTATAAGACACTTCGGAGAAAAACATTATATGACGGCTGTTATATATTTGAATATCGCCTATCTGAGGATGGCACAGCATCGCTGTGTTGAAGCCGAGCAATTCGCTGAGAAAACCGATAAAATCTTGTCGCGTTCAAAAAGCACCGACAAATTGAGATTGAATAGAGCCAATCTCATGATCGCAAACGCGCTGGAATGCCAACATAAACTTGAACCTGCCTTGAATTATGCATTACGAGCGGAATCAAGCCTTACCGAACGAGATCCATTCGGACAACTCTATACCTATACAAAGATTGCCGACCTGCAACGGAGGCTGGGAAGTAAAGAACTGTCTATTGTTGCCCTGAGGAAAGCCAATCGCATGTATCGCTTCATTACCAATAATGACAAAGTCAAAATATACGATGGCGAATTTGAAGAGGCGGTAGCTACATTGCGTTCGATGCAGGAGCGTGATTGAATGGCTACAAGGAGCAGCAGATTCTCTATATTTAGACTGCAAATCTGGCAGAAAGTTTTGATTCTGGTGGCAGTTCCACTTGGGGTTGAGATTCTCTTCATCAGTGTGCTCAGCTTTTTATTGCTCCAGGTGGAGCAGGAAGCACGCGTCATCGAACGGTCGCGCAACCTTGTTCTGGAAACTGAAAATTTGCAGCGTCTGTTCTTCGAGGCCGGCACTGCGATAGCCGGCTTCAACACTTCCCAAAATCCGCTCTTTACTGCCGAGCTGGGAGAGGTGAAAACCAAAATTCTCATTCAATTAGGGTTGCTGGCCGATTTAGCCGGACAGGATGAATCGCGCAGGGCTCTCATGACAAAAATCTCCAACCTCGTTCAAACCGAGCTTAGAGAGATGCAGCAAATGTACGATCGAATAGATCGTGATGATGCGCTCGTTCAAGTCCCATATAGGAAGCTTCAAGCAAATGCCGTTGCCTTTTCCAACTTATTGGATGAATTGGTTCAGAGTGAACGGACCATACTCAAGGATGCTCCGGCGTCCGAAAGTCGACTTAGAGCGCTTGTCGATCAGTGGCTTGCCATGGGCGTTGGCATGAATGTTCTTATAGCAGTCGGTCTGGTACTTTATTTCAATGCCAGTACGACTCGCCGACTGAAAGTACTTATGGATAACACCAAGCGACTGAGTCGGGATGAAGAGCTACTTCCTCCGCCGGGCGGCTATGATGAGATCGCAAAGTTGGACACCGTTTTTCGAGAGATGGCTGATGCCCTTGCGGAAGCGACGCGCAAAGAGAGAGCGGTAGTGGATAATGCGGTCGATGTCATTTGTAGCGTAGATAAGAATTACAAGTTCATCGCAGTCAATCCGGCATGTGAGAAGCAATGGGGCTACAGCCGTAAGGAGCTTACGGGCAGAAGGGTAGAGGACATACTTTTCTCTAAAGGGGAGCAATCGATTTCGAATTTTCAGAAAGCGATCGAAGGCAAGCAGAATCATGTCTTTGAACTCGTGGTCATCAATCAAGCCGGACGTCCAGTCGATACTGTATGGTCTGTACAATGGTCGGAGAGCGACAAGAGGCTGTTCTGCGTCATTCACGACATAACGGAACTTCGGCGCGTCGAGCAGTTGCGCAGAGATGTCGTCGCTATGGTTTCACACGACCTGCGTTCACCATTAACTTCGATTCAAGTATCGATCGATATTCTGGAAAACGGCGTCAAAGGTTCGTTGCCGTTCGAAGCGGCCTCAGAGCTCAGAAAGATGGGAGGCAGTACTTCCAGGATGGTGCGATTGATTAACGATTTCCTGGATCTGGAAAAGCTGCAGAGCGGCAAACTCGAACTCAAGAAGAAAAAGATCAATCTTGATGTTCTGGTGTCCAACTCGGTTGATGCAATTCGTTCCCTGGCGGAGAGCAAGAACCTCACCATATCCGAAGACAATACCGACATCGATATCATTGCCGATGGCGATCGTGTCATTCAGGTGATCATCAACTTGCTATCGAACGCGATTAAGTTTTCTCCGCCGCGCAGCGAGATTAAGATCGATGCTGATATCGTCGATGGTGGCGTACTGGTGAAAATCACCGATCAAGGTCCCGGCATAGAGCTGGGCAAGCAGCAGATCATTTTCGAAAGCTTCGAACAACTCGAGGACGCCGCCAAAGTCGGAAGTAGCGGATTAGGCCTGTCGATCTGCAAGAACCTCGTGGAGCTTCACGGTGGTTCGATCGGAGTAACCTCGGTACCCGGAAAGGGCAGCACGTTTTGGTTCATCTTGCCCGATCTCAAGGAAGATGAGATTGTTCAGCGAAGTGGAGAATCCTAGAACACGTGCAACAGAAAGCGTTGCCACCTAGCGTGACTGAGCACGTGCGAGTTGCGAAGATCAGGATACTTTGTAACCGACACCGTATACGGTTTCTAACACTGAAGAGCCGTCGCTGTTGGCGATCTTTCTTCGCAGCGTCTTGACGCAAGTCCTTACTGCGTCTTCACTTACATCCGAGGTCGACTTCCAGACTCTGTCGAGCAGGGCCGACGCGCTGAACGTCTGTCCTCGGTGTCGCATCAGGAATTCAAGAAGCTTGTACTCCATAGGCAATAGATCTACCACTGATCCGTTCTTCAAAACCTTTCGGGTGTCGAACTCTATGACGATATCCTCGACTGTGAGGGTGTCTCCGGTGAATGTGTAGGGACGTCGCAGACATGCGCGCACGCGAGCGAGCAGCTCGCGCATCTCGAAGGGCTTTGTCAGATAATCGTCGGCGCCGGCGTACAAGCCCTCCTCCTTGTTTTCGATAAGAGACTTGCCGGTTAACATGATGACTGGCGTTAGACCACCCGTGCCGCGGTAGCGCGTGCAAACATCAACACCTGACGTGCCCGGCAGTTGCCAATCAAGGACTACAAGATCGAATTTGTAAGCTTTTAATTTGTCAAGCGCGTCGTCGCCGTCTGTACTCACTTCGACTGTATACCCCTGAGACGCCATCGCGTCCTTAAGTCCGGACAACAGCTCGAGGTCGTCTTCAACGATCAGAATTTTAGCCATGCCACCACCCTGAGATTGCACAAGCGCCCAGTTTATATTATCAAAGTGCAGTCAATACAACCAGTCTTGTCCGATAGATTCAATTGAGTGCGGTCGAGGACCATTGCTCGCGTACAGTAACTGCATTTATTCTCATGGCTCAGGATGCTCTCGCTCTTATGCGCCTGCGTGAACTCAGTAGATGAAA
>CAZISK010000281.1:0-8837 GCA_964541355.1 uncultured Candidatus Obscuribacterales bacterium | reverse complement strand
TGCAAAAACACAGAGATTCCACACAGTTCTCCAAGAACTGCATAGAACTCCATTAGTGAACGTTTCAAAAGCTTCTTTGTAGGCGTACTCTGTGTTTTGATCAAGAAAGAACGAGCTGACGTTATTATCTTGTATGGACTATTGGCAACCCCGGATAATACAGTCCATATCACTAATGATCCAGGTTGTCATTAGTGAAACCCAGACAGCGAGCGAGGTTTCAAGACCTCTGCCGCGGCGCTTGGAATCTAAAGTTCTGCTTATCGCCACTTTGATAACGATAGCGCGGCTTACAGCACTCGATTGCCGGCTTTCGCCTGCTGCCCGGCTTTGATCGGCTCAATTACGTAGCACTTAAGCGATATTACTTTAAGCCGGCTATATGCTTAGCTTCATAGTTCAATCATGAGCTTTTTCATGATCTGTAATAGCTCCGCTATTCCATTTCCCTCTTGTTATCTAACTTCTAAGCCATTACTAACCGAACTTCATGGCATTGACTGTTGCTCACTTACTAACCTGAATCGTCATATCACTAGTGTATTCGCTTCGTTAGCAAACCAAGCCTGTAACCAGCTTTTTCCAAGTTCATATCAGACAGCACCAATCGCCATCAGCGAATCGTTGCTGTGCGTCTTTTCGAAGCTTCAGTCCTGCCAATCAGGATCAAGCTCAGGAGCCCACTATGAAACAACCCGACGGGCAAGAGCCCAAGCTCTCGCTAATGGCGCGGGTAGCGAGGGAGATGAAACAGACGTTTCGCTCGCTCAACAACCGCGACTTCCGCGTTTATTCCTGGGGACAAGTTATCTCGCTTAGTGGTACCTGGATGCAGTCGGTCGCGCTGAGCTGGCTTGTTTACAAGATCACAGGCTCTGCCGTCGCACTGGGAATGGTGACATTCGCAGGCAGCCTACCACTTCTGCTGCTCACCTACCCGGGTGGCATCATCGCCGATCGCTTCGACCGCAAACGAATCCTGGTGATAAGCCAAATTCTGGCGATGATTGAAGCGACAGTGCTCACGGTTCTGACCTTCAGCGGTTTGATCAACGTAACCTGGTTGGTCATACTGGCGCTCATCCGCGGATCGATCACCGCAATCGAGCTCCCAGCAAGACAATCATTCGTTCCAGACATGGTCGGAAAAGGCGAGTTGACCAACGCCATCGGAATCAACTCGGCCATCTGGAACACCTCGAGGACAATCGGTCCGGCTCTAGCTGGTCTGTTCATCGGGATATTCGGCGAGACCATCTGCTTCGGACTTAACGCGCTGAGCTATGTCGCCGCTCTCATTACTCTCTCCATGATCACCGTCAAGCCTCGTGAAGACGTGGTCAAACCAGGTGCCAATGGCGACTCCGAAGACAGCAATCTCAGCGTCTGGTCGGTTTTGCTGAATCCCAAAGTCAGAACCGTCCTGTTCCTGTCAGCAGCGACGAGCCTTTTCGGCTTCCAGTACGGAGTTCTCCTACCTGTGGTTGTCGACAAGGTTCTTGGCGGCGATGCCTCAACGCTGGGCTTCATTTCCGCTGCAGCTGGAATCGGCGCGCTCGTAGGCAGCCTTGCACTGGCCAACCGGGGCAACAGCAGGATCCTCCGGCCCGGCATCGGGCTGGCATGTCTCTGCCTGTCGGTGGCAATCGCCCTGATCGCCTTCTCCAAACTGCTCATCATCTCGGTTGTGGCAGTTGCCCTTGCCGGCGCCTCCATCAGCGTTCAGCTCAGTGGTGGCAACTCTCTGGTGCAGTCCTCGGTGAGCGAAAGCTACCGCGGTCGCGTCATGGGCTTGTATTCCACCTTCATGCTCGGATTCGCCCCGCTGGCTGCTATGCTCGCCGGCTGGTTGGCGGAGTTGATCGGTGTGAGTTACACGCTTTATCTAAGCAGCTTCTGCGTGTTCGTAGCCGCGTGCCTCTATCTTGCCTTCAGCCGCAAGCTGTCAGATCAAGATGATGGGAAGAAATGAGCGGGTCGCAACGAGCGGCGGTGGTGTCGAATGTGACACCACCGCCGCCGTTGCGGCAAATCCGAAATTCAAGGACAACAGAGCCTGGACAGGATCTGATTTGGACGACCCAGACGAACACTTGCACGAAGCCTTCACCTACTTTTTGAGCCATTTTTTCAGCATTCAAACTTGCTTCTAACCTTCAGCCATCTTGGTTTGCGCAGTTGCACGAAGAGAATTAGCGCAAGTGATATTTATTGCGAAAGCTCGCAACACCGGCAGGCTCGACTCTTTCGCCGATCTATCCGGCAATCTTAGCCCTTTTTTTGCATTTCAGCTTCCGTAACATCTGGTGACTTCGGGGGTCGGTCTGATCCAAGTTGTTTGCCTGTCCAGGAACTCACCAAAACCTCACGATTCAACCCAGGAAACTCATTACTAACACAAAACCCTCTGATTTCCGCGCTGCATAGCGCAGAAGACTAATTCGAACTCGCAATCATGGAGGTCCCGATCGCCGGCTGATGCGCGTCTGAAGGCGATTTCAGGTCAGCGAGAGTAAAAACATCGACGGGCTGTCCACGTACAGCACCGCTTCTCAGCAGTTCCTGCTCAACGAACAGGAGCCCGTCTTCGCATTCGCAATGTTCTAACAAGATCTCAAACGGAGAACCTATGGGTGAGAAAAACCGCTTCGTTGGGCGCACCCCCAACGTCGCCAAGGACTTCCTTGCATCCTCGGTGGCGTTCATCGTCGCGCTGCCATTCTGCCTGGGTATCGCCAACGCCTGCGGGGTTCCTCCGGCGATGGGCTTGATCTCAGGCATCGTCGGAGGCCTAATCGTCGCCCCGCTCACGGGCGTACCGCTAATGCTCAGCGGTCCTACAGCGAGCATCACCGTTCTGGTGGTCGCCTTCACCGCCAAGCACGGACTGCCGGCGCTCGGTGTAGCAGTCGTGCTCTGCGGGGTCATTCAGATCGCCGCAGGAGCCTTGCGCATGGGTCGCTGGTTCAAAGCCATGCCACCGGCGTTGATCCAGGGACTCCTGTCAGGCATCGGTCTGTTGATCGTCCTGAGCCAGATCAACTCGTTCCTGGACCTCAAGCCCAAGAACGGCGGTTTGCCGAACCTTCTGAGCATCCCGGAATCGGTGACGGCACTCTGGGAGCTTCCGCTGAACCAGCACTTCTGGGCACTGACGGTGAGCGCGCTCACGCTGTTCGTCCTGGTTATGTGGAAGTACTTCAAGCTCGACAAGGTGCTGCACATCCCGCCGGCAGTGCCCGCTATCGGGAGCGCGGTGCTGACAGCGTGGTACTTCGGACTGCCGATAAGCTACGTCGACGTTCCGGAGAACATCGCAGGCTCGACGACCTTCCTGTCGCTGGATGCATTCTTGAAACTGGCGGACTACGAAGTCATCGTCACGGCCCTGACGATCGCCTTCTTGAACAGCACGGAGACGTTGCTCACCGCCAACGCGATTGACCAGATGCACCATGGTCCCCGAGCCCGTCACAACAAGGAGCTGGTCGCGCAGGGCATCGGGCACATCATCTGCGGTTTTCTCGGCGGACTTCCAATCGCTGGCGTACTCGCCCGCAGTTCGGTGAATCTCGAAGCCGGCGCGACAACCAGGTTCTCCACAATCTTTTCGGGATTGTGGATTCTGCTCATCGTGCTTCTGGCACCGGCAGCGCTGGACATCATTCCGACAGCAAGCCTGGCAGCGCTCCTGGTGTTCGCCGGCTTCAAGCTCATCGACTTGAAGGAGGTGCGCAAATTGCGGGTCTCGGGGCCGCGACAGGTGGCAATCTACCTCGTTACCGCGGGGTTGATCGTCTGTACGGACCTGCTCACCGGGTTCATCGTCGGTACCATTCTCGCGTTGCTCAGCTTGATCTTCACCATGTCGAAGTTCAAGACTGCGCTACGAACCGAGAGCGATACCAAACACATGCTTTCCCTAACCGGGTCCGCGACATTCCTGTGTCTTCCGAGTCTGGCGGAAGCGTTGGAAGAGATTCCGGAAACCACGGCGCTGACAGTAGACTTCAGCGGGCTGGTGTTCATCGATGACGCCTGCTGGAACAGCCTACAGACCTTCAAGGAGAAGCACACCGCTCGCGGTGGCACCGTGCAAATCGACTGGGCGGCGCTCGCCATCCTGAAGTGCCCAGCCAGAAGCACTTCCGAATGACGGCGACTTGGAGGTAAAGTCGGACACACCGGTTACGCGATGCCCGGCGAATCCCAATCGCCGCGGCTAGCACACCGGTGCTGAAGATGCAGAGAGACCACCCCTCTCTGCGTTTTCGCAAATCCCGTTTTTACTACTGTCTATAATATCAATTCAAGAATGAGAATGACGGTTCACAATCGTGTCTAGCTTTCCAATCTCGGGGGAAGAAAACATTACGACTCCCAATAAGAGAATCGCAATAGTGGACGAAGATTTTGAGGTCCCGGTTTATCCGGGAGGAATAATTCTCACCGAGGAAGAGCAGCGGCAAAGGGGCATCAAAGTCGCGTACAACAAGATCGTCGTTGAAATGGCTTGTTCGCACATCAGTCGGTTCATTGAAATTTATTCGTTTTATGAGAGCCAGTACAGTCAGGAAGGCTGGACTTTGAGAGAACAGCAACCTGCCAACGAAGGCAGCACGATGGCAGGATTGAAAGCCAGCAATGCTTCCGACCTATTCACAATTGTTCTGGTCAAAACGCCGCGAGCGGCAACAGCCTCTATAAGCCGCAGACCACTACCGTTCATGGAACGACTGGTCAACAAACTTTGGCCAGAAAAACCAAAAAATAATGCCTGACTGCCGGTTTCAAAACTCGTTCAGTCTCATAAATTCAACAACACCGTTTTCCAATTACAATTTAGGCAAGCAAAAGACAGGTTTCGAATGTCTGTTGAGCTGGCATAAAATATTCGCCCAAAGCCAATTTCACGAAAATAAGGTCGAAACCATGGCTCAAAAAACCGCCAATGAAAAGCTTGAGCTGTTAACCGGTGCTTTTAATCTGTTTAAAAAAGAAACCGACAAAATCTCAAAAAAGGAAGCCGTCGAAACGCTCAAAGCCAGAGTACCGGGATTCACGGACCGGCAGTACGCTTCGGCATGGAACAGAGCCAGAGCCTTGTTCGACAATGCCTGCCGGCTTGTGTTTCGCTGGGCCAACGATAATCCGTCGGGATCGACTTTCGAGTTGCCCGACAAAGACCGCATCTTCCTGGACGAGCTCGGTGAGCTCTGCCGCGGTTTTACAGACGAGCAGTATCAGGAAGCGCTCGAGTACGGTTTTCAAAAAGGCATTTTTTAAGTCGCGGACCTGGCGCCGGACTGCCAGCGGGCACCAATAGTGGTGCCGGACTCAGCTCAGTTCTGACCGAACTTGCGCTCCGGGTAAATCGACAACTCAAGCGCCTCACAGGCGGCAACCAACTCTTCGAAGAGATATGAGTCGGTGCCCTCGGCAATCGGCAGATAAACCGATCGCGTCTCCTCCAGATACTCCTTTTGCCGTTCGATATTCAGCCAATCCGGCGCCTCGCGCACCGAATCAAGCCGATCGCAGAGCTTGACCAGCTTCGAAACAACGCTGGCTTGCTCGATGCGACGATAGTAAATTTGCAGCTTTTGCCTCTTCTCTTCAGCCGAGATACCTTCCGGTATGGGTGGTTTGGTCAAAATGGAAACCAGCATGGCAATCGGTCTTCCAAACATGCGTTCCATGTCGGCGATTGTTATCTTGTCTCGCTTCAACTCGATCAGACCATGCAGCAGAGCAGCAACCAACGCTCCGGTGTCTTTGAGTTCCAGCTCCTCAATCAGTATCAACGCTACGCGCATCGGGTGAACAATGAGTGGCATGCCCCGATCCGGAAAGCTCTTTGTTTTCTCGCGAAAGTTGTCGTATTGCTCTTCCGCGTAACCAAGAGCCTTTTGAATAACAAGCCGGTCTTTCAGCCTCAGATTTTCTATAGCAAGCACTAAACGGTGCCGGATGGTTCCGGCAACCTTTCGCGCAGACTGTTGGGATGAATTCATCTCGTCGAATCCAGAGAAACGCCTGCACCGATTATACACAGCGCGAATTATCCGACGTTGTATAGTAGTAAGTTTTTAGACAAATCATGCCGGTAGCGTCCGGTCAAACCGGCTGATTTGTCAACCATCGAGGCGGATGTGCTCCCGGCTCGGGTGGTATGAGCCCGATTGCTCATACCACCCTCAGCATCTAACGACAACCGCCTCCGCAGCCACCTCGACGGCTCGGCCGCATGCCGTTGTCGCCTTTCGGCGGTCTGGCACCACCGGTGGTCGATCCGGTATCCAAGGTCTCAGCCGAAAGCTTGCGGCGCAGCTGGCGACCGTATCGGGTAATGCCGGAGTCGATAGAGAGCGGCTTGTCGTCGTCGTCGACAGCAACGTACACGACCGTACCCTCCGTGACCGGGATGTACTCGCCATCCCGTTCGACATCCACCCAGATGTGGGCGGATAAGGAGCTGTTGCCGATCCGAGTGATGTCCACCCAGCAGGTCAGCACATCGCCGACGTGAACCGGCTTCTTGAACTCCACCTCCTTGAAGTTGACGGTCACAAAGCGGTGCGCGCAGATCTTTCTGGCGGCTGTGGCTCCGGCCACGTCGATGTGGCTGAGAATCACACCTCCGAAGATGCGGCTGGAAGGATTGGTGTCCTTCGGAAACATAACTACCCGAACCGCCGGGCAGCCTCGTCTCTTTCGCGTCACCGGCATTTGTGCCGGCTCTGCGGTGGTGTTGCTACCGGTTGCGCCGGCGCTGACCGCCGCAGCCGAAAGCTCGCGGCGGAGCCGGCGCCCGTACGGGGTGATGGCCGAGTCGATCGGGAGCGGCTTGTCCTCGTTGTCGACAGCGACGTACACGACGGTGCCTTCGGTGACCGGGATGTAGCTGCCGTCCCGTTCGACATCGACCCAGATGTGCGTGGAGATCGAAGACTTGCCGATGCGAGTGATCTCCACCCAGCATGTCAGCACATCGCCGACGTGAACCGGCTTCTTGAACTCCACCTCCTTGAAGTTAACGGTAACGAAGCGGTGCGCGCAGATCTTCCGCACGGCAGTGACACCGGCCACGTCTATGTGGCTGAGAATCACGCCGCCGAAAATCCGGCTGGAAGGATTGGTGTCCTTCGGAAACATGACCACCCGGACAGCCGGGCAGCCTCGTCTCTTTCGTGTCATTTCTGTTCTTCCTCATGAGCTAGGCGGCACGTCACCGGGCGCTCAGGTGTTTAACCATCCGAGCCAGGTTGGCGAGGCTGGTTACGTCGGTGCGTCGGGTTTCTCCGTACTCCGGAACAGCGCACAGCAGGCACTGCTCTTCGTACAGGGACTTCAAAAGCAAAATGGAGTTGTCGTGAATGCGCTGAGAGATCCGCACGAAGTCAGGCTTGTCGGATGCCTGCTCACAGGCGAGCACCGCAGCAGATACCACATGTCGAGCCTCGAGCACATCGGTGAAGTTGAAGCCTCGGCAGAGAAGCCTGGCGATTCGAGCCGTCGTGGACTCATCTTTGTTGCCCCAGGTCATGAGCTCCGTCATCGAGCGATCGCCGATGCACTTGAGCTTGGTCGTGCTGAGAGTCTCGGCCAGAACTGCCAGGATCTGAGCAATGTCGCTGAGCTTGACCTCGGCGTACACCGTCGCGGACTCATCCATGAACACGACATTCTCGTGCAGCGAGCCACCGCAGGCTCCTTTGAGCCTGTCGCGAAGCGCCTGCCCGTATGTCTTGCTCTGGTCGATAGGCAGTCGCTCCACCATCTCGATGGCGAAGAGCGCTCGCAAGACGTCGGCGGGATGCTCGTCTGCTCCGATACCAGGCGCGAACAACGAGCGGTTGGCCGGACGCGGGTCGTGCGCCGCCAGAACGAACATGCCGCCGTTGGCGTACATCGGGCCCATGTTGAGGACGCCGGATGCGTCCGCACATAGCTCGGGCACCCACTTGGAGAATACCTGCAACATGAACCCTTCCAGCTGCACATTGCGCCATCGTCCGAGCAGGGAGCCACCGCTGCGAATCTTCACAGTGTTTGTGCTGGGGTTGATGGTGCGCATCCGAAACGCTTTCTTGATCGCGTTTTGCATGGCGCCACCGACCTCGGCTTCAAACCCGACAACGGCCTCGTGAATGACGTGACCCCCGACTTCGTGACCGTCGATCAGCCAGAGAGGCACGAAGTTGGCATGAGAAGCAGGCTTGGCGATGAGCGAGACCTGCAACTCAGGAGAGGCTGCCAGCGTGAATGCATCTGCCTTGCCGAGCGCGAAGAAGGCAAGCGGGTCCACTTCCGGCCAGCGCAGAGTCTTCCTTGCCCCGCTGCGAAGTTTCGGATCGTCCATGAAGCGCCGGTAAAGGTTGCTGACCAGCGCCTGGAACGCCATCAACCGGTCCGAATGCTGATTGCTGGCGAGCTGCACGATCGGCTGAGCAAGAGTGGAGAAGACCGACTCGAGCTGATTGAGCACGCGCACTCGAGTAGACACGCTGCCCCTGCGCGCTGAGCGCTCAGCCTGTGCAACCGCCGAATCGAGGACATCGACGTATATCGCATGATACCGAGCAGGCAGGAGACGGCGTCCGTCTTCAACTGCCCGCTGGAACCTGGAAAAATCGGTCTCGTTCTGAAACGGTTCATTCAGGTTGACGTCCGAAGACAGAGCCTGACGAACTCGCGATAAAACATTGGCGTAGACGCCCAGGTGTCTTTTGGCCATTGTTCGCCTCCAAGGGTGGTGACAGCTTGCAACAACAGCTAAAGCTGCCATGGCTCCTGTCTTGAATGAGGGGTTGCTAGAAACTGTCTTACTATCCGAC
>CAZISK010000280.1:0-8842 GCA_964541355.1 uncultured Candidatus Obscuribacterales bacterium | reverse complement strand
TGAGCCCTTTTTTGTGAAACTTGCTTCCTTCCCAGAGCGGGTAAACACCGCGTTCCTTCGCCATCTCGATGGAGGCGTCGACGCTCGCCTTGGTGTACTGGCGGAACAGACTCTCAGTTGCATCAAGCCCTTCCGGACTGCCAAACTCGAGTCCGAGGCGAGACAGGTATTCGGCAATCCCGGCAAATCCTCCGCCGTTGCGACGCTCCATGCGCGCCGTCATATTCTGAGCCGGAATCGGATACCAGCTTACATCGGTAACGTTGTCCATAAAACGCTGCTGCACTTTGGCTACTGTTTTCATTGCCGCTATGTTGTATGTGCCGTCCGGATTCCAAAAATCGAGATGGCCCGCATGCATGGAGGAGAGATTGCAGTTGCCCATGTAAAACATGCCGTCTTTACCAGGGCCGGCAGGCAGGAACTGCTCGCCGCAGGGGTTGCATGTATTCAGATCGTAAACATGATCGTTGGCATTGCCGGCATTGATGGTGTCATAGAAGCCCAGGCCCGGTTCGCCCGAATCCCGCATGCCCTCAACGATTCGTTGAAACACCTCCGGAGCATAAAAATGACCTTTTACTTTCACGTACCGATCGGTGATCTCTACGATGGTATGCCTGAGACTGCGCGCCGCTTCTATGGCTTCGGGATACTGCTGGATGTCGACGGCGTACTCCTGATACACAGGCTCCTTGGTCAGACGATTGACTCGGATCAAACCGGTTTTCTCATCATAAATTGGTTTGCGGGGATCGTAGAGAGAGCCTGACCAACGCTCCTTGTTGAAGACCGCCGGATAAAAGCTGCGATTAGCCACCGCTTCCATGAAGCCGGGCATAGCTAGAACGGTGACATTGGTGTTCTTCAGATAGTTCTGTCGCTCCATGTACTGGGCAAAGCGCTCGCCATAGCGCCTTTCAGACAGTTCGAGCACTCGCTTCTTGTATGACATGGCGTCTTCGCCGGGTTCTTGCTTCGTCTCCGACCGGACCTCTTCAAAGACCTTAGACATCACCGGCGGCGGTATCAATTTTTTCTTGTCAATGAAAAATAGAATGTCGGGATGTTCAGAATTCCTCAGCTCGATCAGCGCTCCACCTCGTCTTCCGCCTTGAGCAACTGCCTCCACAGCTTTGGCAATCGTCTTTTCGTAAAAACGATCGGGTCCAGAAGCCGCTGCTCCATTGGAGATGATCGATGCCCACGGGCGCAAAGTCGACGTATTGATCCCCATGCCCATTGCCGCTTTTGCAGCAAGAGCCTCAATTCTTGCGGCTTCCTGAATACCTTCCAGACTGTCCTCGACATAGGTAACACCGCAGGCCGCCAGGCAACCTTTGCCTCTCAACCAGTTCGACAGCCGTCCCATGGTCACTTCGCTCTCTGAGAGATTGGCCAGGTTGTTAGAGAGGAAAGCCCTCCGCAACTCCTCCGAACGAAGCCAGATATCAGCTTCCTTGATACCGGCAAGCTTACCGTGAGCCCAATATTTGAGGACATTGAGAGCGACTTCCGGGTCGGCGTTGATATTGGCCGGTGTGTTCGCCCAGAACTTTTGATTGCCGATTTGCTCTGCGAATATCTGCGACCATTGCACCACGGCCTGGTGTTTAAGCGCATCTTCGACTGTCAACTCGACAAGCTCGGCGGGACTGAGGATATATTTGAGCTCGGCCACAGCCACTGCGCTAGCCACACGATGGATGATTGCGGATACATCTTCCTGCGGCTGCCCGGTTGAGCCGTCTCGTTTGGCATAGAGTCCAACCAGCGTCTCTTGCGTCGCTTCCAGGTACCTGTCGTTGTAGTTGTCCAGCAAAAGCGATCTGGAAGTGGGCAAAAATTCAAGCCGTTCGATCGGTTTTTGACCTTCCTTGATATCGGTGACTTTCAGCATAGACGGGCTTCCCTTCCTTCTAGGTGGATGTGTGGTGTGAGTGGTGTTCTAGTAAACAGTCGGAAAAAAAAATGACACACGAGAACAGTCGCCGCTCAATAACGAGCGCGAGCGCGAATACAGTTAGCCCGGGGCTTCATTAGCACCAACACAAGGACTGAACGCAAAAATCTTGCTTTGAGCCTCGAGCAAACTTTCAATTGTGCGAACAAAATCTTAGTTGAGTACAATGGTACTAGGGATGGGGTCACTGTTCAAGTATGTAAAGTTTGCTTGACAACACTCTTGATTGCCGCAAACCTCTGTGTTGTAGTACTTTTCGGCACTTTTTCCAACAAAGATTAGATCATCAGCAAAACGGTTCTTAACCTATATGTAGTGTATGCGTCGATCGTTGCAAGTAGATACTCATGCTCCAAAAGCGTCACACGGTTGGCCTCAGCGAACACGAGCATAGAGGTTGGATATACACCACGGGTGCCACCACTCGATGGCAATTATCGGATACTCATCTGAATCTGGTATCACAGGCGGAGGCGAATGTTATTGGACATAAGCCGATCGACATCGACTAAATAGCCAAAGTGTCACGAAGTCCATAAATAAGTAGGCGATCCGAATATAAACCGGTCTTTATTTCTCTGCGCTCACCCAGCCGGATCGACCTCCACTCTGACGACCGGTGCATACACAGTCGACATACACCTCAAAAGCCCTCTTAATCCATATCGAAAGAACCGGCTCTGCTAAAAGCAACCGTCGAGCGCCAAGGCTTTAATAAAGAAAGCTCTAGTAAGCGGTTTGTAGTTCCCCCGTGATAGAAATGCCTGATTTGTTTTACTATTTCTAATTTTAGTTTTTAAAAGAGTGCCTGCGAGTCATGAGGTATTGGGTAGGATTTGCCGACCCTGAATGACTTTAACGAAACATCATCGACTAACACCAAGAGAGTTCGCCCACCGCAATTCTGACACCTGTCGCAAGATAGGAGTTGAGGCACGCAATACGGGCAGCGCCTTTTTTGCGGACGTCGTTCGGGGTCGCCCGTCGCTTCGTGCAGACAGGAGGAAAGCCGGTCATCGGAGGACCTGCACACAGTTCTAACACAAGAATACACTCATGAAGAGACTGATTGTGAGATTCGCAATCGTTTTCGGAGTACTGTTCCTGACCTTTCCGGTCAGAGACGCTTACTCTTTCAGCTACGGCTGGGATCCGGGTTCTCTGGCTTCCAGGTTCCTCGGGCTCATCACGTATCTGTTCTTCGCCGGCACCTCCCTCAAGGGAGGGCTGGCCTGGTACGCCGGCTTAGCCGGCATCATCACCGGCTTGTTCCTCGTGGGCGACCTTTTCCTGGGTCGACTCAAACTGGAGGTCGGCTCCATCTTTGACAAAGCCAGGTGGAAATCGGGAGCGACAAAACCGGTTGCGCTTCTGACGCTGCTTTTGACGGGTGTTCTATCCGTCTGGGCACTGCTGATGATGGCGCTCTTCTACCTCGACTCCACCCACGAGATTGCCCTGGCGCCGACGCGCTACCTGCTCAGTAAGCCGAACCTCTTGGAACCAGCTGGATGGGGGGCCCTGATGCTGCTCACCACCTGGCCAATCGGTTGGCTAATAACACGCAAGTGGTGCAAGTAGACACGCCGTGAGCGAACTGCGGAGCTGAGTTCAGGACGGACTGCGATACTAATCGCATCGCAGTCGTGACTAAAGAGCATCGCCACGCTCTTAGCCGGCACGGATGCCGGCACTCCCAGTCCGTTTTCACAGACTGGCGCTTCGAAACAAAACTCGAAGCTCACAGTTTTTCAGGCTTGCCTCATCGGAAGGCGCGCCTTTCAAGCTCTGTCGAAAGGACAATGATGAAACTCAAAAGCATGCTCTTCGCCGCCGCATTCTTCGCCGCAGCCGCTCTTCTCAACGATCAAAGCGTGCGCGCCGAGGATCGCGTTAACGGATACAGCTACGTCAACGAAGTCGCCGACCAGGCCCAGGGCGAAAAGACGAAGACCACTTCGTACGACCGCCAGGGCGTGAAGGTCGGCGTGAAGACGGAATACGACAACGGCCAGGTCAAGAACGAGACCTATCGCGCCGACGGGACGCTCAAGTCCGTCCACGTCAACGACTTCAAGGGCTGGAGCAAGGACACCGAATACGGTGACAACGGCAAGACCACCGTAAAGGAGCTGGTCCGGCGCAACAACCGGATGTACACGCTCACCGAGTTCAAGCCCGGCGGTGCGCTCAAAATCACCCAATACGGCTTTGATGCCGATCCGAAGATCGACTTCATCGACGAGATCGATGATAAAGGCAACGGCACTCGCACTCACTTCACGTACGAACAGAGGCTCTCCGGCGCGGTCGACAAGTTCAAGCGCGAAGAGCAGCTCGGCGGGACGGTAAAGTGGACCTTTTTTCGCGACAACAGCACAGCGATCGGGTCGGTCGACTACGTCTACAACGACGGGCGCAAGAAGACGGTTTACTACGCAGACGATGGAAAGACGATCGTGGGATCGAGCACAAAGCAATCCGTGGACCGCTACTCCGACACGATTGCTCGCGAGTTCTTCGATCGCAAGACCGGAGTCTTGACGAGCGACCGCGACAAGGTGCCCGGCAAGAGCTATAGCATCCGAGCATACTACCCGGACGGCAAGACGGTCAGCTTCAAGCAGACCTGGGTGCCCGCGCAACCGCGCACCAAGTCGACTACGACTAGCCCGCGCCGGTGGCAGCTTCAATCGATCGAAGAGTTCGACCAGAAGGGCGAAATCGTTCGCAAGCTGATCTTCGACAAAATCGGCGACAACATCGTCGAAGTCGATGACTTCAAGGATGGTGCCGTGGTCACGAAAACCTTCCTCAAGGGAGATGGCGCAAAGCGCGTCGACGGATCGGTCGAACGGATCGAGCACTACACGAAGGGAACGCTGACAAAGACGGAGACCGCGCCTGCCGGTACGCCGCTTGCCCAACCGCTCGACGAGAAGCGACTTCGCGATCCGCATTTCGGCGAGCACGAGCCCGACCTCATGCGGATCTATCGCTAACGCTTTTCACCGCCGCAAGTGCTGTCGGTGTGAACCCTTAACGAGCAGCCGTCTCAAAAACGGAAACGCCGCAACGAGCGAGAAAAGCCTATGCCGATTGTCTTCCTGATTCTCTCGCTGCTCAGCTTCCTGGTCTGGAACAACCCCGCGCTTGGGGTCTTGTTCCTTATCCTGATGCTTTTGAGCGGATCGAGCCGGCACGGCTGATTGTCTTTGGTCCTCGGGTAAAGGAAGGCCCGGAACCTGGCTCGGAAGTAGCGAAGTCACACGACTTCGTTGCTTCCGGCTTAGCAAATCCCTATACTAGCTTGAGCAGTACTACTTAGTTTAGTATTTTAAGACCAGAACAGGGAGGTCACGGCCGCAGAGCGACCATGGATCTCCCAATCAGTCGTGTACTCGAACCGCCCTTCGGATGCCTACCTTATTTGCCTCGACGACGACCTGCTCGACGACATCAAGCCCAGACCCAGGAACAACAGGCCCAGCATAGGGTTTTTCCAGACAAAGAAGGAGATGAACATCATCACGAAGAAGAAAAATGACATCGAACTAATCCTGTAAAAAAACGCTGTTGTTTGAGGAGTCGCCGGCGCAACGGTGCGCCGGCGACCCTGATGAGAGAACCTGCCCAATCACGTGAACAGGGTGGACGAGCTGCCGAACCACTGGCGCTCGCGCATCGCGGTCTTGTCCAGCGAGCCATCCTGCCGCAGGATCACGACGACCACGCGCTCTCGCCGCGGGAGGTTGCTGCTGCTGGCGTTGGTTTCGACACGCCGGGAACGGCGATTGCGACGCTGTCGGATACCATCACGACCGCGCCGGTCGCGCATGTAGTCTTTCCACATGGCGGCCTCCTCCTCCTTGGTGTAGCCGCTGCCCTGCTCCGGCCCCTCGACCGGCTCGACCGGCTCGAGCATCTCGGTTCGCGCCAGACGACGGAAGATCCGCTCGACGCGCCCGCGGCACCCCGGGTGACGGCAGTGTCCCAACCGACAATCACGGGCGAGACTCTTGAGCTCGCCACTGTAGTCCTCGATTCTGATCATACAGCTCCTTTCGTAGCCTTTCTGGGGCAGTTGAGAGGCAGGCACCGCTGTTGGTGTCAGCCTCGGTATTGAGATCAGAACGCGACTGTCATCGCGCTCTGCTTGGCCGGCCGGTTGCCGGCTAAGTTGGCAATGAAAACGGCATGACCACGCGGTTGCCACCTTGGTGATGACCTCCATCACCCGGTCTGCTACTCACCCCGACCTGGCTCGGCCGCGCTCCAGGTCGGGTTCGGCAGTTCACTCCTCGCCGGCACCGTTAGCTCCGTCTCCGATGATGCCATCGTACTTGGCTCGCCTGATGCCGTTGCTCAGAACGTACCTGGCCATGGCGAAGTTCATGCTTTGCGAGCCGAACCTTTGCTGCATCAGTTCGATGTAGCGCTTGATGCGGCGCTCCAGGTAGCGAAACTGTTTCTTGGTCAGACACGCGTTGGCACCGCCTGCGTACAACGCCATCAAGACGATTGAGGCGCTCATGCCGTTTGGCGCGTCTTCACAAGGGTTGGTGAACATCATCGCTATCGTGTCGCAGACCAACGGGCGGCTCTGCGTCAGGAAATCGGCATCCATGCCGGTGAACTCGCTGAATCCAGGGGGTTGCGTAAAGTCCAGGGTCGCAGCTTTCATGACATCTCCGTTCTTCCAAGGTTCGTCAAATCCACCGGATTTTCTCGTGGCTGCGAAACGACCCACTGTCACTTGTGTCGTAGCAAGCTCCGGTAACAACTTCGATTACACTCTCCGGCAGCTCATCGTTGAGTTCTTGTACCGTCAGGGCGACGCAGCAGTAGGTCAAAGCGCCGATCACGCGTACGTTGGACAGGTCCCAACCGCGTGCTCGACAGATTTCAACCACCTGCTTGCCACCACCGTAAGTAGTCTTTGGGACCACCTCAGACCGATCGACATAACCTCTCACCAGGTCAGTGAGAAGCGTATGAGTCGGCCCGGCGGTATGATACTCAAGGAAAACTATCTGCCAGCCCTTGCGGCGAGCCTCCTGAATTTCCTGCGCCATTCGATTGAGAACAGCACCTTCAGGCACATACCGTGGTTGACTATCGACCACGACAAGCACCCCTGGTACCTCAAGGCGCAGGACGGCCCGCCTGAGAACAGCACGGACGAAGCTGACAACTGTCAGCACAGCGACTTTTCTCATTCCACCCTCCGAGTCAGGGTGACGATGCCGTCTTCCACGCGCAGAATGGTGGCCGAAACCGACACACCGATGCGCAGGGACGAACGCTTCGCCGTTCCCAATTCTTTGAATGGAAGGAAGGCCTGGATGCCTTCTACGTGAACGGTGGCTCCATCACCGCCCAGCTTTGTGACCGGACCTTTGACTGTCGTGCCGACCTTGAGCCGGGCCAGCTGCGACTCCGGAATCAAGCCCATTTCGACCGGATCGCCAAGACGCTCGGTGACGGTGTGAAAAGCACCGCCCTGACGTCGTGTGCGAGTCGACACAACCTTGACTCTGAGCTCCATTCCTTCCTCTAACTCGTCGAGGCCGCTGCGCTCTTCAGACAGATTGCCTAGCGGCAACACAGCGCATTCACCCTCGTCAAGCTCGAGGAGGACGGATCCTCTGCCTCTCCAGTCGATGGCGATTATTTCGCCATGTGTGATTGCTCCAATTGGTGTGAGTGCCATGATTTGGTCTCCTATCAGCCACCAGCTAGCACTGCCGGTGCCGATTCTTTGTTGACTGTTAACACCACTTGCAGTGGCGCCTTCGAAGCACGCGCGAAGAGCCGGAGCCGAACGCTCCGCCTCTTCGCGCCGCCTCATGGAATCGACCGCAGTCGCCGATGACTGCGGTCCGGAACGGATCTATCGAAAAGAGTCGGCTACGAGCCGCTCTTGCGCGTCGAGTCGGGGGCACGCAGAGAGTTCCGCCTCGCCCCGCGATGGTCGATTGGCTCAGCTCACTTCTTCAACACCTCGCTCAGCAGCTCCAGAAAGAGCAGCAGGAAGTTCCAGAAATCGAGGAACAGCGACACCGTGAGCCCAACTGCGTTACCCCACGTGTTCTCCGTCCGACCCAACCTGAAAAAATCGTATACAAAGTACCCGGTAAACAGAGCCATACCGATGAGCGAGTACACGATGTTTCCAGCCTTGGAGAGGCGGATGAAGATCCGGAAGACGCCGACAATGATGAGCAGGAACAGACCGAGTCCCAGGTACACCCCCAGCTTGCTGAAGTCCGCACCAGAGAACAGGCCTATACCGCCGCACAACGCCATAACGCCCGCCGTCCCCAGGAATGCCGCACATACCGTCTCCCAGCCTAGCTCCTCGGCCCGGAGCTGAATGGCTGGACCCATCACCAAACCGGCGATAAAGGACCAGCCGAACAGCAACCCGATGCCCAGAGCGGGATTGGTCATCGCGACCACGTACACGACGATGGTGCCGACGATGAACAGCAGGCTGAGAAGCAAGAACGCCGCGATCGACTGAACCTTTCTTCCGCAGAACGCCCCGAATGCGCTCAGCAGCAGCGAGATGGTAAGCAGGAACGTGACCTTAGCCAAGAGCGTTTCCATCATTAGCTAGCCCTCAGTTGTATGCGAAGCGGGACTTGAGCCCCACTGCGACTTGGTTTGCGCTCAATGCGCCCGCTTCCGCGGAAGCGCCAAGAGCACCGAAAAGTGACTCATGCCAAGGGATTCGGTAGTGACCCCGCAGACACGTTGACCGACGGGTCCCAGGACACTCCCTGGGACCCGCCGTCAGAACAACGACTCACGCCTTGCGTCGCGCCGGCAAGGACACCTTGAACGAGCAATCGCCAAGTTTCTCAAAGTGTCGGC
>CAZISK010000279.1:0-8852 GCA_964541355.1 uncultured Candidatus Obscuribacterales bacterium | reverse complement strand
AATAGTGTGTGGGGCGTTCTAGGTGGCACGTTCGCGTGTCGGACGCGGGAATAAATCCTTTGGGGAGAAGACCGCTGGGGGAGAGCGGTCTCTGCCTTTCTTTAATCTTTCGTGTAGCTGGTCTCTCTTACGATTTTTATGACGCGGGCGAATCCGGTTTGTTTCATGAGTTCTATGTAATTTTGATTTGTCAAGAAGGCGTGAAAGTCTCACCAACGGCTGGATATACCGATTGGGAAAGTGGTTAGATACAGCTTCGCACGACCACTAGACACAGAATTGGCTGATACTGCAGTCAGTACCATCAACTTGGTTGGAATTCCTTGTCAGGAAAAAATTGCTTGGACGATCTCTTCTGTGCTGGAGAGTGAGGTGAAAAGGAAGTCCGGTTCTTGTTCTTCCAGATCAATCCAAGGTGTCGACCCCGTGTTGACCGCTATGCTTTTTGCACCGTATCCTTTTGCGCACATGACGTCGTAAATGCTGTCGCCGACTATCACCACTTGTGATGGCGCGAAATTGACTCGATAGTGTTCCTGTGCGCGATTGGTCGCGATCGCGGGAAGCTGCATCCGATCGTGAGAGTCGGAGCCGTATGCACCGAGAGGAAAATATTTGTTGAGGCCGAAGCGCTCCAACTTCATACGCGCGCCTCGCTCGATGTTGCCGGTCAAAAGACCGAGGTAGCATCTGTCGTTAGCCGAGAGGCAGTCGAGCAGTGCGACGACACCTTCGTGCACGATGTAGCGATTGGCTTTGTTGATCTCTTCCTGCAAGACGCTAAGATAGAGCTCGAACATCTCCTCTTGCTTTCCTGACATGTGTGATTCGTCCATGCCGGCGGCTTTGAATATCTCCAGGAGGATTTGAGGATCGGTCTTGCCTGACATCCTCACCGTAATCTTACCCGGATCGAGGCCGAAGGTCTTGCAGAGCATCCGTCCAATTGCCCGACGACCGGCGCCATCGGACGAGATCATTGTTTCATCTATGTCGAAGAGAACCAGTCTTACCATCGCGTGTCGCTTTCACACCAGTCATCAAGACGGGAGTAGATCATCATGGTTGGCAGGCTCCGGTTCCTTATAAGGCGCGTCGGCAGGGACTGAGAAGTTCTCCGTAGAGAAATTGATCTCTTCGAGCGCTGGAGTGCTCAAGCGCTCCTGAATCGACCTGGTATTGTGGGGTTCGAACTTTTGTTCGGGAGGTGGTTGGAACTCCGCTTCGACAATCTCTGTATCGCTCTCTTCCGGTTCGTATATCTGAGCCTGATCTCGTCCGCTGTTCTTGGACTTATACAGGGCTCGGTCGGCTTTCTCGACCAGCTCTTCCGGACTGAGCGCTTGCTTCGGATAGGTGGCTGCACCCAGAGAAGCGGTGATACGCCCCAATCCTGGCACGTGACAGTTGCGGATCTGAGTGCAAAGTCGATCGGCAATTAGAGCTGCTTCCAATAAAGATGTTTCCGGTAGGATGACCGCGAACTCTTCACCGCCGTATCGAGCTGCCGTGTCGCCGCTTCTCAAGATGGTCTTGAGAATCGTGGCGACTTGACGTATTGCGGCATCTCCGACAGGGTGTCCGAAATTGTCGTTGATGAATTTGAGCTTGTCGAGGTCGATCATAACGAGCGAGCAGGACGTTCCTTTTCTGTCCGCGAGCTTCAGCTCTTCTTTCAAGCGATTCTTGAAGTAAACGTGGTTGTATAGACTGGTCAAGCCATCAGTGATGGCCTGATGCCTGACTTGCGCAAAGAGATGTGCGTGAGTGATGGCAATAGCAAGTTGGTCGGCGATGGCGGTGACCAGTTGTATATCGATGGAACGCCACTCCCTCTCCCCATTGCATTGATGGACGATGAGCAATCCGACCAGCCTGCTCTCATGAAGCAGAGGTGCGGCGATCAACGAGCGCGATCCTACGTTATGAATGAATGCTTTAAACGGAATGCAGCGACTGTCTTTGGTTACGTCGCTGATCACAGCTATTGGTGCTTCTCGAATCGTCGTGGATTGATCGATGGCTGCCGTCGCCCTGACCGGCGCGACCTCCTCTTCTTCCTCTCCCGCGTCTACCAGACCCTCCAAATTGATACCGAGAACGGTATTACGCCTGGTGCTCTTCAAATGGGCGGCCATCTTCGGCGTGAAGTCGAGGTTGTCCGGATACATGGTGGCATTGACGCACGATTCCAATCCCTCGACGGTGAACTCATGCGTGATGACCAGAGGATTTTCCGAACGTGGCTGAGCGATCTGCACTCTATCGACTTTGAGCGCGGCCAATAGCTCTCGAGTGACGGTATTTAATATGGTATCAAGATCAAGAGAGCTTCTAACCGATTTGACAATATGATTGATCAGAACCTCTTGTTCGGCCATGCGCTTGGTGCGGTCGAACAGTCGACCATGCTCCATCGCCATCGTGACCTGACCGGCGACCGCTTCGACCAGTCCGAGCTCTGATTCAGTCCAGACTCTCAGCCGATCGCACTGGTGCACGAGAATCATGCCCAGCGGTCCCTCTTTCGTGCTGATCGGGCAGGCGATAAGCGAGCGCACCGATTTCCAGTCGTCAGGCGATGTCTCTGAATTTTCGAACAGAGGTGGGCCGGACTGACCGTCGAGGATGTCGAGAGAAAGGATGGTGCCGTGTTCGAGGATAGACTTCAGGGTGCTGTTCTCTGTGATAAGTATTGAATGGTTTTGCAGAGGTGCGCCGTTTAGCCGTTTATCCCACCAAACATAATTGAATACCAGCTCATCGTCATAAACCGTCTTCGTGCCGCGGGCGTCATAGAGTGCCAGACAGCAGCGACTGGCTTCGAGGTGTCTTCCCAGCTCTCGAACCGTTGTATTGAGGATTTCGTCCAGATCGAGCGACTGTCTGATCGAGTTGGAGATTTTCTGCACCATGCTCTTATGCTCTTTATCGAAAAGGAGCATATCCGCCATTTCGTTGAATGCTCTGGCCAGCATGCCGAACTCGTCGCGAGTGGCTACCTGTACGCGTTTAGTAAAATCGCCTTTGCCAATCGAGAGAGATTCTCTCACCAGGCTGTGGATGGCGCGGTTGAAGTGATTTGTCACGGCGTAGGCTAGACCGAATGAAATACCGATAGCGACACAAGCGAACATCAGCATCGTGTAGAGCCAGTCGTGTGCCGCGCCGTAAATATCCGATTTCGGGACGCCGACTATAAGGATCCAATCGTCGACGGCGTGATCGAAGGCGTAGGCACGGGGGATCGGATCGGCGATGCCGACAGCCTCAAGGCTGCCGCTTCGCGCTTTCGATGCGGCTTTCACGGTTCGGGCATTGGAAAAATCCTTGCCCTGCCAGTAGTTGTTCTGTAACGTGCGCGTTACCACTCGCCTGTTGTGATCGACTACAGTGATGACGGCGCCATTTTTGGTCAGACCGGAGAACACTTTGAAGACTGAGTCGGGTCTGATCGTGGCCACCGCTACTGCCCTGACTGTGTTGTTGTCGGTGACGGGCGCCACCACCATGAGGGTGGGCTTGCCGGTCCACGGAGAATGACAATAGTTGGATACGTACGCCTTCTTAGTCTCAATCACCTTGTTCAGGAGCTCTTTGTCACGAAAGATCGTTTGGGAGACTCCGTCCGGCAGCCTCTTCAAGCTCTGCATGAATTGAGTTCGACCATCAAGTCCAACCAGGATAAGTTCGTCCCAGTCCGGCTGAGCGAGAAGCGCGGTTGAGAAAATTGGTTGGACGGCTTTGAGATCCAGCTTCCTGACCGGGGTCAGGTGCGACATCGCCGTCAATGTCCTGACGTGCGATTCGGTCCACTGGGTCAGCGTGCGAGCCGCGATCGCTGCTTGGAATGAAGTGGCGCGCTCTGCTTCATCCTTGAGCGAACCATATTGCTTCCAGATAGAAAAGCAGCCGATGGCTAGGAGTGGAAGAGCGACGCCCAAACACAGCAACAGCAAACGTGTCCTGATTGTTAAACTAGATGTTATTTTGCTGAGCATTGGGTACGTCAAACCTCCTGCCGCGAGCATTATAGATGTAATAGCCGAGCAGAAAAATGGGCAAATTGCGCAAAATTTCTAGATATCCTAGGCTTAAATGGGGTTATTACGTATTGACTCCGAAGGGAGCGGGTGTCCCGAGATTTTGAGAAATCAAAAAGATAGATCTGTCGACGCCGAAGCAAATTAGTTCTTGCTTATAGTTTCGAGTAGGCGCAGACCTCGTTTGGTTTCCTCAATCAGCACAATTTTTTCGAAGGTCCGGTCCATGTCGAGCGGGACCTTGTTTTCCAGATCCAGAGGCATGCCCGAATGCATGGCCACGAGAATCTCTTCGGCGGCCTGCTCCTTGCGCCCCATTTTGAGGAAAGCATCGACCTTCACCATACGGGCCACCATGCTTCCATCATCGAATTCCAGAGCGCGTTCTGAGAGGTTGAGAGCGCCGACTGTATCGCCACTCGCGAAGGAAGCGCAACCAGCCGCCGCAAGGAGACTGGCTTTCAGTTCTCCCTCAATCTCGGGGTAGTTGCTTACGTGCAGGAATTGCTTGCGAGCAAGCTCGTAGTTGCGCCGTTTGTAAGACATCAGAGCGTCGAGAAAGGCGGTGTAAATCGACTCCCGGTAATTGCGTTTCAAGCGCTTGAGCTGTCGCTTAGCCTGTCTGCGCAGTCCGGCACGGTCGTACATGAGGCCAAGGCGGCATGTCAGTCGTGCGCTTTCGGGATTGGTCGAGTGGTCGGAGAGCGCTTCCTTGAGTCGATCGGAAGCATCCGGTCTGGTCAGGTCGGAAAACCACATCCGCACGCGGCTGTTGCGCACACAGAAGATGAACAGCGCCGCCAGAGCGGCATGCACCAGAAGTAGTGGCATGCGCTGATCGAGCGCGGTTTGCGTAAGAGCTATCTCCCATTTGTTGGCAGCCAGTCCCGTCAAAGCAAGGAGCGGCTCGACAAGCAGGTTGAGACCGAGAATAAAGCTTATCGAGTAACCGATGAGAGTGGCGAGGAATGGATGAGGACGGAAAAGTAATGTCGAAAACAGTGATAGACAGAGGATGCCCTGAGCCAATTCACCGGCGAAAACTGCTGGAATGATGAGACGCTGAGCCAATCCGGTTGGGTGTGCCTCGAACCACATCAGTCCAAATGTCCAGTTCTGGACCTGGCCTCCCATGAGGTCTGTCGCCACGATCGTGCTGCGAAGGTCGACCAGGGTCAATACCGGGAAGACGAGGAAGAGCACGATGCGCCATATGAGCGAACGGTCTTCGTCATTCAGGTCGTCTTTTGACATCCTGTGCCGCTCGGTCCATAAGCGGACGGAAGTGTCGACAGCGACCAGGAGGGAAACAGCTGATATGCACCAAAGAGAGATATTGTTTGGATCTGGAAACATCAGGATTTTCAGGAACGCCAGAGTGTCAATAGTACGGGGTTACCGCGATTAAGCTTGACATTATATGGGCGTCTACCATGACAAGTCTGAGAGAATTTTATTGCTCGACGTTATCGGACTTCCTGGCAACCTGAAGCTCGTGAGGAAACAATTCGGATAGCGCCGGGTCGAGCCATTTCTTACCTTGTAAATCTTTCAGCTCCTTCTCCGCTTCTTTGTGAAGTCCGGCTTTATTAAGTATGGTTGCCATATAAAAGCGCGGATCCGCGACATTTGGTTCGGCAGCGCTGGCTTGTTGATAGGCTGCCAAGATGGGACGATAGTCATCACTTGGCAATGATTCGC
Source organism: uncultured Candidatus Obscuribacterales bacterium (assembly GCA_964541355.1). Classification (GTDB taxonomy): domain Bacteria; phylum Cyanobacteriota; class Vampirovibrionia; order Obscuribacterales; family Obscuribacteraceae; genus JADYXR01. The sequence continues at coordinate 3,108 of CAZISK010000279.1, read as the reverse complement.
CTTGTTTAACCTGTCGAGCGGCTTTGTACCCGAGGCTGTGGCCGACCGCCATTAGAGCCCGGCATTTCAGCACCGTGTCAGCCTTCGGCGAATCGGCAATTATTTCGAAAGACTGAATGGCGCCCTCAAAGTCGCCTTTGCCCTCTTTGATCCAGCCTTCCAGCATGAAGCGGTCTATGAGATCCGGATCTTTTTCGGCGCAGGCCTCAAGGGCTTTTTGCGCAGGTTTGTCAAGATCGACGAAAAAATAGGTCCAGGCTAAGTTTAGATAATTGATCGCCGACGGATCCTTCTTTACCGCATCGCTTGCGCGTAAGTAATCTTTGTACCACTTAGGTCGGGTTTTGCTCGAATACCACAAGCGCGGGTAGTTGCCATATAAGATGTAGAGCAATGCCGCCACCATGAGAGCGTGCACGACGCCGATTACATGCACCCAGTCGCGAAGCGGAGATCTGTAGATGGCGATCCAGTCGCCATACATGCCGACCAGAGAAAGAAGCGTGTAGATCACGATCGTGCCACCAATCGAGTAAAGTCCGCAGTACACCAGAAGTGCCACTACAGGTGGTGACTTGATAAAAGGGGTGGCGGCAAGGGCAAATATGCCTACTGCTATTTGGACGGCGCTGCCTGCTAAATAGATGATAAGCGTCTGGGCCTCGTCGAATTTACCTACCGGCACGACATATCCCCACCAGACCCCGAAGTGGAACTCGCCTACCGAGCCATGAGCCCAGAGGATTGCCAGCGAATGACCGATCTCATGCAGAAGCACTACTAACGGAATGCAAAAGAAGATGTTGATCTTCTGCAGGGCATTGCGGTCCTGGACGCTGAGTTCGTTGTCAAAAATCTGACGCCAGTTGGTCTTTATCTCTTTGCCGGCCATGATGGCGAGCGGTATCCAGACAACAATCTGCCAATCGAGCCAACCGAGATTGTTGAAATTGCCTTCCATCAGCGTCCAAAAAGTTTCAGCAGAATTACAGATATAGCATACAAACCGACAAGAGCACCAATCACCAGAAGCATCGAAAATGCCGTCGGATCGGGTGTAATGACGAGCGCCACGCATGAGGCGCCGAATACCGCGTAGCGCCATACTTTGATCAATTGATCAGAGGTGACCAGACCGGTGAATGACAGCGCAAACAGCACGATTGGCAACTGAAAGCACAGACCCATATATAAAAGGACCGATGCCACAAGCGAGATGTAAAAATCAAGGCGCTGATGAATCGGCGCTATACCGCCGCTAAAGGTATTAAAGAAGTGAAACATGGTCGGCAACAGAAGGTAGTAAGCAAAGGCCACGCCGCCTACGAAGAGTACGGGACCTCCTACCAGCGCGGGCGTGACGATCTGCTTCTCCTTATTGGTCAATCCTGGGGCGATGAATCTAGCTACTTCGAGCAGGACGAAGGGTGACGCAAGAATCAGTCCTGCATAGAATGCCACTTTGAAATAGACCAGGAGCGGCTCTTCGATGGACAGTGCCTGAAAATGCATGTTTCCAGCCGGTCGCTGCAAGAAATCGATGATATGCTTTCCGAAGGCGAGCGTAATTCCGCAGGCAAGGCCGACATAGACTAGACAGCGGATCAGTCGATCCCGTAACTCGCCAAGATGCTCTACCAGAGTCATGGAGCCGGGTTCGAGATCCTCCTCTTCCACAGAGGCGAACCGTTGGACGTTGCCTAATTCTTCATCGACCGGGCTGAGTTCGTCATTACTTTGACCAGTCTCACTAACTTCTGAGAGCTTGAGATCCAACGCCTGTTCGGCAAGCGCCCTGGGAGTGAGATCTAGAGACTCACTCTCGTCGGCATTTGGCTTCGCGTGCTCGTTTTCTCCTGGCATTGGTCGCTTTCGATAGTAGCTTTTGAGCTATTTTAGCAACTTCACCAGGTCGGAGTTATTGTCCGCCTGGAGAACCGGCATTATCGCAACATTAGCGGTGCATTCTTGCTTCGGTGTGACCTTCTTTAGGTGCGGTTGTGCAATCGTAGAAGAGGTTGTTTCAATCACGGCTTTTATGTGCCGGCGAGACGCCGGCGCACCCAGTGGTGCGTCGTTATTGAAAATTCCTCTTCGAAAATTTCACCTCAGCGAATAGGCGAATAGGCTTGACACGCTCGATGACATTCCCAATGTTGAGAAGTCCTCAGCGAAGAGGAACGCCTATGAACGAGACTTGTTCGGCGATGAGATTACCTCATAGTTCGGGCGGTTTTACCGATCGACGGAAACGAAAAGTCAAGGGAAATGCGGGATAATCCGAACAGAACAGCGCGGAGAAAAGAGCAGCGATCTGGGAGGGCACTATATACGATACCAGCACTGATGATATCGTGCCGCCCTGTTCTATCGAGAAAATGTTCAAGCCTCGATTTTGTATCCGAGACCGTATACGGATTTTAGAGATTCGCTTGCGGCCTTGGATGCGTCGCCCAGGCGAGAACGCAATCGAGTAATGTGACAGCGAATGATCTCCGGCGATGAGTCGGAATCGGACGGCCAGACTCTCTCCATAATTGCATTGCCGCTGAAAACATGTCCGGGGTGACGCATTAATAGCTCGAGAATGGCAAGCTCCTTGCGTGGGAGACTGACCGATTGACCGGCTACTTTCACAGTACCGCCGCCCGTATCTATCTCTATTTCGCCTACGCGCAGGACGGTGTCTTCGAACACCGGATGACGGCGCAAGAGCGAGCGCAGACGTGCATGTAATTCTTCAAGCGCGAACGGTTTTGAAATGAAATCATCAGCACCGGATTCGAGACCTTCTACAAGATCTTTTGTCTTGTCTTTGCCGGTGATCATCAGAATTGGTGAAGACCCGCCCCCTTTTCGGAATTCTCGGCAAATGTCCGGTCCGTTCATCCCCGGCAACTGCCAGTCGATAATGGCCCCGTCATAGTGCTCTCCGCGCAGCCACGCGAAACCTTCGTCACCATTTGCGGTGTGATCGACATGATGCTTGTCTGCTTCGAGCGACGATTTTACTACGTGCGCTAATATCAAATCGTCTTCGATAAGGATTAGCTTGGCCATGCGCAGTTTCCTCCGCGGTCTCTATTCCCCTTGAGACCGGATGGGAAA
>CAZISK010000278.1:0-8865 GCA_964541355.1 uncultured Candidatus Obscuribacterales bacterium | reverse complement strand
TGAGGCTGAACGGGAACGGGTAATGCTGCGTGTTCTCCTCGTGTTTGAAGAAACCGAGCATCTCGAGCACCATCATCCGGACCTTGTCGCCGTTGCGGCGGCACAGTCGGGCGTAGTCGTAGCTGCCCATTGTCTCGGCCGGCAGACACGGGTGCTCTTCGTTGGCGAAAGCCAGGAAGCGGATCGTGTCGTGTGGTGCGAACTCCTTGAGCAGCTCAGCCAGAGTCAGGACTGCAGCAGTGCCGGAAGCATTGTCGTCGGCTCCGGCACAGCCGGGGATGGAGTCGTAGTGCGCGCCCACGACAAGCACCCGGCCGCTACGCCCTGGCCGCGTAGCTTCGACGTTGAAGAGATCCTTGCCCAAAAGCGGGAAGCCGATCTTCCTGGGCTTGTAGCCGGAGCCTTCGAACACCGCGCAGATGTAGTCGACGCTGGCCTGAAGAGCGTCGTAACGGCCAATGTGGCGCTCGCCGATGACGGCGGCGAGCTCATAGACGTGTTTTCGAGCGAGCGCCTCGGCGCCCGACTCGATGATGGACAGTTCAGGCAGCGCCCCGTGCCAGCCCTTGCCGGGCATGCGTGTGAACGGCGTGGTGACGGTGCGCAGAAATCCACTGAGAATTGATTGTTTCATGTTGGTTGTCCTGGTTTTTCACCTGGTTTTACTACCTCAGCGAGCGCCCTGTCAAAAGGTTGCGCCATTCTTCCGCGACGAAGATCACAGCATAAACGATGGTGAACCGGCTGCCGCTTTTCGAGCCTAACACGGGCTTGTTGCCTTCGAACACGAAGTGTCCCAGGAATTGCAGAATCCAGCCGACGACGAAAAGTCCCAGTGCCCATTGCCACGCGAATGGCAGGACGGGGATGGAGAGTGCGATCATGGGGATGCCGAACATGTGGGTGATTCGGCATCCCAGCGTCTGATGGTTTTGCCGATAGATTTCGCGTTGATTTGAGAAACCCTCGGGCGAGATTCGTGGCACGACTGCGCAGACAATGGCGCAGAAAATCAAAAATCCGGTTATGGTCAGAGCAAACAGCATATGCCTGCTCCTTTTTTTTGCTGCTATTGCACGAAGCCAACCTGTTGCGGACCATTTCGAGTGAAGCAAGTGCGAAGAGCTAACGGGCCAGTGCTCTACTTCATGAAGTAACGCCGCTCCTTGATGATATCCAATACCGGTCCCGGTACCAGATATCGCACGTCTCGACCGGCTTCCAGCCAGTCTCGCACGAGTGTGCTCGAGAACGGAAACTGCGGGCAATCGACGAAGACCATATCGGCGTTCGGCAGCATCCGGCGCCAGTTGCGGATATTGGTCTTGTTGCCCTTTTTCTTGCGCGGGCAGACCACGAGGCGCGCCAGCTTGAGGAGCGCATCGCGTTTGGCGTAATCCCGAATCACCGGCAGATTGTCGTCGCCGATGATGAAATTGAGCCGGACGCCGGCGCCATGGATGCGGCGAAGGGCGCGTAGCGTGTCGATGGACCAGGTCACACCGGGACGATCGACCTCGATACGCGACGCTTCGAAAAGCGGGTTGCCACGCACTGCCGCTTCCATGAGTTCAAAACGCACCATCTTCGGCAGGAGATCCGCCTTTTTGTGCGGAGGCTGTCCGGATGGGATAAACAGTACTTTCTCCATGCCGAGCTGTTCGCCAGCGAGCTGACCGACGAGCAGGTGGAGATTGTGAGGCGGATTGAAGGTTCCGCCCATGATGCCGAGCTCTTTCATAGCATCTCGCTTTCGTTTTTGAACGAGGATTGAAGAGCCTGGAAGCGCGCCTGTTCAAGACATGGCGCGTTCCAGGTCGGTCACCAGAGCCGTTGTCGTTACGGCTGCGGTAGAAGCGGAATCAGGGCTTGTTGGTGTCGACGTTGACCGAGAACGGCACGTAAGGCAGCCAGCGGCTGACTTCGAGCTTGCCATCCACCTTGGCGGAGCTGTTACCGTTGGGGTTGATGCTCGCTTCCCGAAGCTTCATCTTGCCCAAGCCGATGTCGACCTGCACACCGTCAATCTTCTTCAGGGAGATCACGTTACCGTTCTTCGTCGCCTCGCACGTCACTGTGCTGGAGACGTAGAGCGTGGCGCCCTGTCTTGAGATCGTGGCTGGGGCGCACGTCAAAGTGAACTTGGTACCATCACGTTTGATGTGGGTGGGGTTGAGCGGCGACAGCAACTGAGCGACGTTGGCCGCCTTTTGCTCGAACTCCTTGAAAGTCAGCTCTTTACCGTCGGGCACAATCGCCTCGAGATCATCGGGATTGGCGATCGGGTCTTCCTGACCGCCGACGACGGCCGCCATGGGTGCCGTGTTCTTGTTGTTCTGAGCACGATTACCATAGAAGAGAGCGACTACCAGAAGCGCAATGCTAACCAGAGCAGTGATCATGGTTTTATTCATGAGTGTGTTTGAGAGACTTGCCTTGCAGCAAAAGTTGCACGATTCAGGAAGGGCGATCAGCTAGGAAATACGAGTTTATAAACAGCAGGAGTAAACTTACGATATGGGCGCGAGAATCCTAATGGTGTTTTTGAAGTTAGAACAAGACTGACAACTACAGATCCAATCTTGATAACTAGTTCTGATCGTAGTTACGGTTTCGCTAGGGACACTAGCTTTCTCTTCAATACTGTATGTGCTTCGCAGAGCTGCCTATCTCCAGAGCTTTCGATATCAGGCCTTTGATCATCTCCTGACAGCAGTCCGTGATGCGCGAATTTGATATCTCTTTTCAAATCGATCGGGTTTGAGGTGATGGAAACGGCTCGAGGCGTCGACAAAGGTTGTGGTCTTATGCTGTGCGTGAGCGATACGATCCGCCGCTTCGTGCCGGTTGCGCTATTGACGAGCAGGTCGGGGATGACGCCTACGCGATGAATGTTGGCGCCGCCCGGGAGGTAAAATCGGGCGGATGATATCTTGATTGACGTGTTATTGGGGAACTCCCAGACGCGTTGTACGATGCCCTTTCCGTATGTCCGGCAGCCGATGACCGTCGCCCGCCCGTTGTCTTTGAGAGCTCCAGCCAACATTTCCGCAGCCGATTTTGTATTCTCGTTGACCAGGACTGCCAGCGGTTTTCCACCAGACATATTGAACTGTCTGGGCGTCTCTAGTTCGACACCATCGGTGATGATAAGCGATGAATTTTCGGAGAGCACCATTTCTTCGACGTAGTCCGCTCTATTGGTCGTGCCTCGCATGCTGACGAATTTTCCTGAGTTCGACAACAGAGAAAAGACATCGTATGTGGTAGTTATCGATCCGCCCCAATTGTCGCGCATATCCACTATGAGAGCGTTGGCCCGGCTCAATTCGGCAAGAGCCTGCCTTGTCTCCGGTACGCAGTACAATGAGTTGAACGTGGTGATTTTGATATAGCCAATGTTGCCTTCCAGCATCTTGTGCTCGACTACTTGTGGCTTCTGGCGAAGGGTTTTTCGTTCTTCTGTGGCTGATTCATCACGGAAAAAGGTGTATTCATCGCCAAGCGAGTCAAGCATAGTGTTGATCGCATCCTGGCTCGCCTGCCTGGTTTTCATTCGTCCGTCGAATTTATGACGCCAGTTGTTCCAGCTTCTAAGGCGGTCGCGGTATAGGAAATGTCGATCGATAAGCGTCCAGATTTCGTCGTACATCTGCTCACTTTCGCCAGTTAGAGACGCAGTTTGAGCCAGAGCAGCCGGGGCTAAAGTTACCAGCCAGAATGTTACGGACAGAATGCTGACCGCAACGACGGTATGTAATGTTATGGGTCTGCCTATCACTGCTTCTTGCCGGTCGGCGCGAAAAAACGCGGGAGGATACCTGTAACAGTTGGCTTTGAATCAGTGTTTGGCTAGAAAGAACTTTCTTCTTGAAGGGTGTGATCTTCGTAAAAACTAGCTACAGTCCTGATTGTACGCTGCAACTAATTACACTATGGCACAAAAGGTCAAATCTGGCTAGGGCTAAACCCCCGGCCAGACTTGGCTGTGCGTGTGTGTGGGCAAGATAATGGTCTGATGAACGCTGTCAGTGTCCCAGCGCTTCCATCGCTTCATGCGCATCAAAGCTGCGCGTACTTGTGTAGCGTCTGGTGGTTTCTATTGTTCTATGTCCGCCAATTTGAGCCACGAGCAAGAGATCGTTGCCGTTTTTCACTAGATTACTCAGGCATGTGTCACGAAGGACTTGAGCCGAGAGGTTGAGGTGAGCTTTGTGACCGATCTTTCTCACGATAAGATCGATACCGACTGTGGAGATTCGTTTGCCTTGTGGATTGAGGAACAGAGCTCGGTCTGCGCCTTCGCCGAATTTCTTATGCCGATCGATCAACCATTGAATGAGAGCGCGGCGTGCCACCGTATTTAGTGGAATAATGCGACCGTCTTTGACGGTAATACGCCCGGTATGAGCGCTTATATAGATGTCGTCAATATCTAGCGATGCGCATTCACCAATCTTGATGCCGATGAACAGCAGCAAGAGGACGATCGCTTTGTCTTTCGACGACTTGGTTCTGTATACAGCGTTGAGGAACATTTCCTGTTCGTGCTGTGTCAGGCAGCGCGGTGTCGATTTCGGCCAGGCTTCGCGTTCTACGCGGCCCATGTCTACTCCAATAAAGGAGAATAGATCTTCAATCGCCGTCAAACTGTTATTGATTGAATTCAATGACGCCTGATGCTCGCTCTTTAGATATTCTCTATAGCTGTTGATGACGTCAGACCATCCTTTTTCGGAGTCGGACATCGAGGCGATGCCTTCCTCGTCATGGATGTAGGAGAGGAACTTCTTATTTCTTGAGATATAGGCGCGCTTCGTGTGCGCTGAGAAGTCCTTTGTATTGAGCTCGCGCTCATACTTGATAATGAGATCGGATAACTCTTGCGGAAGTACTGTTTTCACCATAACCATCCCTAGCTCTGTAAACACTGACTTGGGCAGACTTGATATTGCGAATCTCGCAACAGTACCCACCCTAGGGATATTGTGTGAACAATTTGTACCCGCCATGGGAGAATTCCCATGGTGACTGGGAATCCAGACCTGCCAAGTGTTTTCGGGCGGGATCAATATTTTTCAATATCGATGGGAGTAGCTTGGTCACTTTAAAGTAGTAAATAAGTGTGGTGTCATATTTGGTGTTAAACAGTTGAGCAGTTTCGAAGAGTTGGCAATGCTGTTCGTCTCGGCTCTCCTACCAATACTTGTTTAACTGTTGCTGTAACTTGCCTGGCCAGGATCCAAATAAGTACTCTCTCTGTGACATCCGGTTCTAACCCTCACTTCAGAACACAGCACGCACAGCAAGATAGGACATCGAAGAACGCCCAACCTTTGGAACAGCACCTGGTGTTGTCGGTATGGGCTGTGCTCTGGAGGATGTGGAGGGGACTGGACGACTCTCCGGCTAGCGTCATCAGCCGGTAAACAAACCCATCACGGAACAAGACCATGACCAAAATGAAAGCGATGATGCTGGCGGCAGTCGCCGGCTGCGCCCTGATGTTCAGCGCGGGCAACGCGCAGGCTCAGTACGGTGGTCGCGTCGCCATCGGCGGCGGCGGGATCTACATCAACAACGGCCGCGGCTTCCAGCTGCAGCTCGGTGGACCGCAGTTCGGCTACGGCTACGGCTATGGCTACGGCCGCCCGTACGTCCAGCCCTACGGCTACCGCCCGCCGTACGTCAACCCGTACCAGTACCGGTACCATCCCCCCGTCCCCCACTACGACTACCACCGGGGGCACTACCACTACCACAACCCCAGCCCCTGGCGGCGGTGGTAAGTAGTCAACCGAGTTGTCTGCCTGACGAGCGTGAAGCTCGTTTAGGCCGGCGATGAGGTGATGGACTGACCGTGGAGGCAGGTGCCGGGTCAACCGGCCTGGCACCTGCCTTCTTTTATCAATCGCGGCACCGGCTATGGAGTCATAGGCGGAGAGAGAATCGAGTCGGAAATGGATGAGAGACGTCGGCAATGCATAGAAGGCATGCGAATCTACATGATTTTTTCATTCGCGGCCTATCTACTTGTCTATATCGTCGAGCTGTTGTGGCCCGGCGTTGCACCCTATCGGTTGTTCGAGCTCTGGCGACCGCACGGCAAACCGAGTGAATGGCTTCTGGTCACTCTGCCGCTGATAGCGTGGGGTGTGTCGGTAACCGCCTGGCATGCGATCACGACGAAAAACGACCCGCGACTCAACAGATACGCTGAGCGCGTTTTCGCCGAGTTCTTCATGCTCAGCCTCTGGGCGGGTGTGGTAGAGGAGGTGTGTTTTCGTTGGCTTCTGTTCCTTGGCGGAATTGTTGTTTTGAAGGCGGTCAACGGACTCGCCTTTCTGATCCTCGGGATTGGACTGCTGCAAGAACTCCAGGTTTTCGTTCTGGGACCTGTAGCGAATTTCCTTACCGTGGGCTGTTTGCACGAGCATTTGAACGAGCCGAGCCGATGGGCTGTCGGCCTATCCATGCTCATCTCCAACGGCTTTTTTCGAGCTGGGCACATGCACAGCGGCTGGTTCGGAACTATCAGCAGTTGGTTTGTCGGAATGTACTTGTTCGGTATCTCGATGGCATATGGCCTGCCAGCTGCCATCATTACGCATGTCTACTACGACCTTTTGATTTTCTTGGTCGTTTATCTGGACATGGTGTACGAACGAAACAGCGATCAGGAAAAGAACTAGAGACGGTGGCACAAAGTCAGGGCACAACACTGTCTCTGCCTTGGCTCCGGGCCGGGGTTTGCGCCGAGTCGTAATGCAGGTGTTCGGCTGCTTTGCCGAAGTAAGCCCTCTCGACTCTGCGCTTGGTTTTTGATACACTAAATGAGGTAGTAAAACGAGTTGGGCATGTTCATCTCAGCGAGGCGGGTTCTTCACTCAAACTGGGAACAATTATCGGGGCGGTCCAGAGCGGCTTAATACATGAGGCGCGAATGAAGATTGTAGGCGCAATAGTTATTGCCATAGGGGCCTTTCTATGGTGCGGAAATGTATTTAGCTTCTTTCCGACATTTCCCTTGTGCGGTTATCTCGTGATGCTTGTCGGAGGTATCTTGTTCAAGAAGGCTAAAGCTTAGCTGTCTCATGATGCTGTTCGGGGTATCTTGTTCAATAATTTTGGCGCTTAACCCATTGTCCTAAAGGAGCGGTGCTTGAAGAGGCTGCGTTTTGTAAGGTGAGCTTAGGTCCGGTATGTAATCGGCGCAGCTGGCAGGCAAGTTGGCAGAGACAGGTTCAAAAGCCTTGTATAAAGAGCTTATGACAGGGAATTCGAATTTGGACGAAACACGATTTCACCAGGTCAAGTTACGCTAGCCGAAAATCCAAACTGGAAACCGATCCTCTTGAGATCTTGCAAAGGCGCTTGTTTAGCGCGAATACTCGATATCATAAGTATTATGAAAGTGTTTCAATTCGATCCAATATCTCTAATTTCGGATCGGTTTGTTGTGCCGAATTTCCGTGTGTGCCGGTTTCTTCTTCGCGGAAAAACAGTTCAATAACTGAAGCAAATGGCTTTCGTACTCGCTTTTGCTCATGTGGGTTTCCCCAATTAGAATGAAGCTGCTATTGAACGATTATGATTGATATTAAACATATACATGTTGATATTTCCTGAGCCGGCTTGCTACGGGTTAAGCACACCTTGCCTCCAGTTTTTCACGAGTCGCCATCACAAAGACCGATATCATCAAGGAAAGATCCTGCATAGCGTCGCATTTCTTGCGGCTGTTATGGCAGGGCTAGGGCGACTCTGAAATCTCTGGTTCGGTGTATGTCTGTGTTTCTGTCCCCAACCTTCGGTTGAGGGTTTTCCCAGTTGATTGTGGACTCCTAGACCCGGGATTCCACAACTAACCAACGGGTCTAGTCCTTCAGAAAAAACAGGAAACAAGAACATGAGCAGTCCCCTCGGTACCTTCATCAAGCACGGTGATCTGAGCCCCCTCGAGCGCGACCTGATTAAGGAAGCCTGGGGCGCATCGCTGCGCGCCTACTGCCCCAAGTCCGACTTCCCAGTCGGTGCCGCCATCCTGGCGGTCAATGGTGGCGGCGTCCAGAAGGTGTTTCCCGGCAACAACATCGAGAACGAGTCGTTCTCAGCGACCATCTGTGCCGAGCGCAACGCCGGCACGACGGCGGTCGGCGAGGGATACACCCGCTTCACGCATGTCGCCGTCGTCTGCCGCAAGCACCCGGGCGGGGCACCCTGCGGTCTGTGCCGCCAGGTCTTGCGCCAGTTCGGTCAGGACGCGGTGGTGCTCAACATCTGCGACCGTGACAGCAACGTGTACCGCTTCATCGGGCGCGAACTCTTGCCGGCGCCGGTCGGCGCGATCGAATCGTACGCCAGCCTGAGGTACGCCGATCGCCAGGTCGTCGATCGAGTGCTGCGTCTGCGCGATACCTCCTACGTTCCCTACTCGAAGAAGGGGCGCGGTGCGGTTGTCAGAGCGACCGACGAGACCGGTGCACAGCGCCGCTTCGCGGGTCGCCAGATCGACAATGCCAGCTACGGTGGCAGCATGACCGCGGAGCGGTCGGCCATCTCGGCGGCTGTCAGCGCCGGTTTCCGGAATATCAATCAGCTCGTGGTCTGCGGCGACAATCCGATCGACGGCGAGTGCCTGCAGGTGCTCCGCGAGTTCGGCGGCACCACGGTGGAGATCGTGGTCATCGGCCACGATAAGTCGCTCGTGCGTACCACGCTCGAGCAGATGCTGCCCGACAACTTCGGACCGCAGTCGCTTTAAGTCGATGCTCGATCGGTCTATCGGGTGAGTCACCAGGGATGGTGTCTACCCGGTGAGACCGGTTGACGTGTCAAGATGTCGTTGCGCTCGACGACATCTTG
>CAZISK010000277.1:0-8875 GCA_964541355.1 uncultured Candidatus Obscuribacterales bacterium | reverse complement strand
GAGAAGGGAGCGCCAAATCGGCCGATATTGCTCACAGCATTTGTCTTCAATACCAGCGGATTTGACCAACCCTACCTCTGCATAAATACACAGTGTTCTGTTTCGGGGCATCTTTCGCTCCTTAAGCACCGAGGTGCCTTAAGGGATAAACCTCATCCCGAACTAATGTCGCATCAACACAAAGAATGAGGCCCGCCAGCAATTTCGGCTGCAATTTAATTGGTCGACAAATACAGTATGGTGATGATTGGGAATCGCCGCACCGGTGCATTGCAACTGCTGAAAAAACTTGCTTATGGGCCATGAATGGTACATTATAAATGAACTGGGTTTAAGAGGAATTTGCCAGCTTATGCATGATTGTCCAACTTGTCGAGTCCCCCTTCACGGTCACGAAGAGGTCTGCCCCTCGTGTGGAACCCGTCAGCGAGTCAATAAGTCCTATAGCGGCTTGCTCAAAGGCGCTCCAAAAAAACCGCCGGTCAACATGATGCCGTTCGTTCTCGTCTTTATCGTCCTGGGCATCGTCGGTTTCAGCCTTGCTAAAGGCAGCTGGATCGGGAAGGTAATGGATCGTGGTCCCGTACAACAAGACCCCATGGACAAGATCAGTTGGCTGGAAGCCCGCCAGATGCTGTACAGCAAGGTGGACGAAGGGCTCAAAGCCGTCGGCGCCACCGGACAATACACCTGGACAGCTCAGACCACCGGTCAGCCTGGAGACATCAACTCTCAGGGACCGGTCGAGCTTACCATCAACACCGAGCTCGCCGACCCCAACTCGAGACGGCAGATAATTGATCCCGCCAAGGACCTGATGCATAAGGCTCAAGTGCCCACACTTACTATGAACGATTCGAAATCTCACGCCACCTGGACGTACACTGTGCAGGCTCCGGCGGTACAATCAGGTCAGGAGCAATCAGCAGGCGGCGAATGAGTCGCGATTGCTACCGGGAAAGATAGAATCGACAAGGTTTGAGCTATGATTTCAAGCAACAGACGGCAGAGACAAGCGCTATGCTTGCTGGCAGCCTTCCTGAGCCTGACGACGATGGCGGTATATGCCAGGATAGCAGAGCCGACTCTGAAGAAAAAACCATCGGAGCAAGACGTTCCGTTCTACACGGTCGCAAGGGGCACTAAGAGCGGTATCAGGTCAAGTGAGCGATTTGCGATTCGCGATGAGGATGAATGGCTGAGTTTGTGGCGTCGGCACAAGCGTGGCAGCCTGACTCCAGAGTCGGCTCCATCTTTGGACTTCGACCAACAAATGATAGTTGCAGTCTTCCAGGGCGAGGGTACGCACGATTGTGGATTGATTGAGATCGATCGAATTCGAGCCCTGCCCGATCAGGTGCTGGTCACAATCAAAGAAGCCGAATCAGGCAGTTCGCAAGGCGAAAAAACGACGACATCTTGCTTTCATATCGTTAAAACTGCACGCAACGAACTGCCGGTCACATTTCAATAGTCAGAATAAAGGTTCATCGCTGAGGCTCATTAGCAGATGATGCTTCCTGCAGCATTGACGTTCCGCAGCAATGACGTTCCTCAGCATTGAAGTTCCGCCGCAATGACGTTCCGCCGCAATGACGTTCCTCAGCATTGAAGTTCCGCCGCAATGACGTTCCGCAGCAATGACGTTCCTCAGCAACTGAGGATTCCTCATCGTTGAGGATTGATCAAAGGAAGTGCTCACAAATTGCTTCAATCGGCGATATTAGATCCGCCAATGAAAATCTGCTCCAAAATATTACCCCGTAAAAATATTTGCCACCAATATTAGATCCACCAATATTTTGCGCGTCTTTTTTATTAGGTTTACTAATATCGCCAGGGACGACACTCATCGTTGAGGTTTGATCAAAGGAAGTGCTCACAAGTTGCTTCAATCAGCGATATTAGATCCGCTAATAAAAATCTGCTCCAAAATATTACCCCGTAAAAATATTTGCCACCAATATTAGACCCACCAATATTTTGAGAGTCTTTTTTATTAGGTTTACTAATATCGCCAGGGACGACACCCATCGTTGAGGATTGATCAAAGGAAGTGCTCACAAATTGCTTCAATCGGCGATATTAGATCCGCCAATGAAAATCTGCTCCAAAATATTACCCCGTGAAAATATTTGCCACCAATATTAGATACACCAATATTTTGCGCGTCTTTTTTATTAGGTTTACTAATATCGCCAGGGACGTCAAACTCTCAAACTCGAGCGAGTATCATCCCGCGATGAACTTCTGGGTACCGTCTACTTCGTGAAGAGACGGCGTACGTATGGACAACAACATTCCGATAGCCAGTCCGGCCAACAACCCGCCGAGATGCGCGAATGACGCCACATGTGGTATCACATGATCCAGCACGAGTTGCGACAAAGCAAGCCCCGCCAGCCAGGATAGATGAAAACGCCAGATCGACTCTGGAATTTTGTCTTTTAGTCGAAATATACCGGCGCCAACCGCACCAAAAATTGCCATGACGGCGCCCGAAGCTCCTACTGCATTCTGGTCGGGACTTAGTAAGGCGTGCGCGACACCGCTGAGCAACCCGCCAACGATGTAGATGGCAAGAAATCTGCTTGTTCCAAAAATATTCTCAGCGACCCGACCGAACCAATACAACCCAATCAGGTTAAGCGCCGCGTGCGTCAGGTGTGCGTGCAGGAACAGGTAGCTCACAAATCGCCAGTACTCTCCATTCAGCGCAAGGTGCGGGACGAGCGCGCCCCAATTGAATACGGCGTTGGCGAGCATGATTGCAAAGGCATCGATCGGAGTCCCCGGAACGACAATCTTTGTGACCTCGTAGCTATCCGTGATCACTAGAAATATCGAGATTACTACAATCAAAACACCTACCGCTATCGATTTTCGTCGAGGTGAGATGATTTCCTGGACAAAAGCTGCTCTGGAGAATATTCCCCATATGTCCCTGGTGAGCGCGAGTTTTTCAGCCGCATCATAATTAGCAGCAGAAGACGGTTCGCCGTTTTTGACTTTGGCAAGCTGAGACTCAATTCTTACGCGGAACAACTGTGACGTGGACATTGCCTCGGCATCGGTAAGTGTCTTGGCTGCCGTGGCGAGATCATTATTCGCCCATTCGCACCGTCCCTGCCAGTAAAGCCGAGTGTATTCGGGAAACTCTTTCTTCTTTTCGGACACGATGGCAAGTAAGTCATCCGTCTCGCGTTGCGCACCAATTAATGAGAAGAAAGGCAGCATCAGTATCGCCAGCGAGTATAGAGGCAGATTAGCTTCCGGCACCCGGGCAGATTTCAAACATTCCGCAGCTTGGGCAAAGTGTCCTTCTTCGGCATAGGCCCTTGCCGCCGCGGTGAACAGAGAAGAGGGCACATGCCCGGTCGCCTGAGCTCGTTCGTAATCCCCGATGATGTCCTGCCAACGCCACATGACAGCGGTGCCGACCAGTCGATAACTGCTTGGAATTTGGGCAACAGCCTTTGGCAACCCGTCTCTGCCCTGCCATTTTCGCAGAAGCACTTCGGCGGGCTCGGGCTTGAGCTCGACATAAAGCGCGAGCGCTTCGCACATGTCTTTCCAAAATTCGCCCGACAATCCCCAGAAAAGGAGAGAGATGTTTTGTCCAGATCGCCGCAGTCCATCAGCATTCAGTGAGGTCAGGTTACGCTGCAGCCCGTTGTAAAAAACCTTCGGAGGCACGTAGAAAAGGAAGACCAACGACCAGCCGATAATTGCAAACATCCAATCCGGTCCGATAGTCAGCCCGAGAACCCCGCACAGAATCAGAGGGATCGTTTGGACGATAAAAGCCCATGACCATTTAATAGGCAATCGCAATCGAAAGAGAAGCGATACCGCAGACAGTACCAGTATCGGATACAACCAAAGAGTGAATTGAGACGTCATGCTTTCTGAATTCCAGGCTCACGTCGAGCAATTCGATCAGGAATCGCATTCACGAACCGTCTCGTGATGTAATGCGGTCGTGTTATCGCCGAACCGACCACAACGGAATAGGCACCAAGTAAAAACGCCTTATCCAAATCTTCCGGCTTCCAGACTCGACCCTCCATAATCACGGGCGTTCTTACAGCTGCCACCAACCTGGACAGGAGGTCAAAGCCCGGTTCGGCATCATCTCCCAGAAGAGTCTCACTGGTATAGCCGAAGAGCGTTGTGGAAATAACATCCGCACCATATTCGGCAGCTGCTACCCCCTGCTCCAACGTCGCGACATCAGCCATTACAGGCTTACCAAGTTGATCGTGAATTCTTTCGATCGTCTCTTTCAAACCGGTGCCATCCTGACGTGGACGCCCGGTAGCATCCAGCGCGATCACATCGGCACCGGCGAGGGAGAGCGCCTCGGCATCAGCGAATTGCGGAGTAATGTAAGCTTGCTTCAAACGTTGATCGACTGACAATCCATGAATCTTAGTGAGTCCAATGATCGGAATGTCGAGTTTCTTCTCGGCCAAAACTTTGGCGACACATCCAACGTTCTCCACCCCCTCTAACCGCAATGCGGAGGCTCCGCCGCTCACGACCGAGAGCGACAATGCCGCGATGATATCCGGAGAGCACAACGGTTCTCCGTGATCGGCCTGGCATGAAACAATCAGGACACCTTTGAGCTTCTCGATTGAATCAAATTTGGCCTTCATGAATTACCGAATTTCGAGCTTGAGACAGTGCAAATTCACGTTCGTGCCGACTAAGAATCGGCTGAAACAGGGCGGCTCGACAGGCGCCCCGTACAAACGCGACTTAACTAATCCTTGAGATTGAGACAGATGAACTTCGGCTGAGTCATCTCTTGCAGGGCATACTTGACCCCTTCCAATCCCAAACCCGACTCTTTCCGTCCGCCATAAGGCATATGATCGGCACGGAACATCGGCGCATCGTTGACCATAACGCCGCCAACATCGATCGAACGAGCAGCCTTGAAGGCCACGTTAATATCCTGCGTAAAGACGCCGGCCTGGAGACCGAAGCGCCCGTCATTCATCGCTTTGATGGCATTGTCGATGGTGTCATATTTCATGACCGATACGACCGGTCCGAATACTTCCTTGCAAACAACAAGCATTTCCGGCTTGGTATCGGTGAGAATGACAGGCTCGACGCAATTGTTGGAAAGCGTCTTACCGCCAGACACGACTTTGGCACCATCTTTTACCGCTTTTTCGACCCATTCGACTGTTTGCTTCACGGAGCCTTCATCGATTAGTGGTCCGACGTCGGTGCTTTCATCGAGCGGATTGCCGACTTTGAGAGCCTTTACCTTCTCGGCGAAAAGCTTCATGAATTGGTCATAGACTTTTTCCTGAACGTAGACCCGTTGTACCGAAATACAAACCTGGCCGGCATGCGCGTAGCCTCCACGGCAAGCAGCTTGACTGGCGGCTTCCAGGTCGGCGTCGTGGTGAACGACGATACCGGCGTTGCCACCGAGCTCGAGAATGACGCGTGTACCGGGATGAACTTCGCCTCTCAGCTTCCAGCCAACCTCAGGACTGCCAGTGAATGTAATACAGGCCAGGCGCGGATCTTTCACGAGAGCGTTGCCTTTCGAGCCGCGGCACGGCACCACGATGAAGGCGCCTTCAGGCAGTCCGGCTTGCTTCAAAATCTCCTTTAGTTTGAAAGATGCAACAGGCGTGGAAGAGGCAGGCTTCAGCACGACGGTATTGCCGGCCGCCAGTGCAGGTGCCACCTTATGCGCCACCAGATTGAGCGGGAAATTGAAGGGAGTGATCGCCCCGACTACTCCTATCGGTTCGCGAATAATGATTCCAACTCGCTTTTCGTTGCCGGCGGAGACGTCCATCGGCAGCTGCTCGCCATCGAGACTCATGGCCTCGCGGCTGGCAATAGCAAAAGTATTGCTGGCCCGATTAACTTCAATACGCGCGTCTTTGAGCGGCTTACCACCCTCGCGGGCGATAATCTGCGCAATTTCTTCAGATCGTTCTTTTATCAAACGAGACGCTTCGGCAAGAATCTCACTGCGACGATAGGCAGGCATCTTGCTCATCTCTTCTTTGAACACACGCTCGGCTTCCGAAATTGCCAGGTCTATGGCTTTCTCGTCAGCCTGAGCGACTGCAGCGACGATCTCACCATCGAACGGGCTTTTGACTTCTACGAATGTAGGTTCCGAGATACCTTTGATGTCCAATGAGTATTTCACTATCTCTTTCAACATTATTGCCACCCAATTGTGTGTACAAGCCAGCAAAGAAATGCCTGAACAGGCTTTGCCGCAATCTCGCTAAATGAGCCGCGCGTAATGAGGACCCATCAAGTCGAATAAAACAGACTTCAGTTTATCATCAATTATTTAAACTATTTGAAGAAGACTGTGGTTTAAGCGTATTGAAGCTTTATATACGAAATCACGGATCAGGGGCTCAACAGCCGTTAGTTGGCGGCTCACTTGCTTAAGTGCAGCTCATCTGAGTATCAGGGCGACCAAGTCGTAAAGAAGATTCAGAATCCGCCCTGCCGTTAATGGTAAACTGACGGACCGATCGAGGTCATGACATTTGCCAAAGCCGCTTGCGAGATATCGATATTAGCGTCTGACCCGGTGACTTCATTTCTTACTGATGGCGACACTCAACTCACGACAATCAATGTTTGACCCGCACAGCAAAGTCTTCAGAGTTGTGGCTTGCCTGCTTTTAGTGGCGATCTCGGCAGGCGATGGAGCGGCATGGTGTGCTGCTAAGTCAAAGTCTTCCGTACAAAAGTCCAGCAAAGAGCCTAAGCGCTTCAACAGCAAGAAAGACATCGAAGCCGAGATGGATGCGCTCGACAGAAAGCGCGAAGAGATTCATGCACGCATAGCCGGAGCCAGAAAGAAAGAAAAGCTCGCTTATGCAAAACTGAACGAAATCACCCACAAGCTTCACGCCACGCAGGGCACGCTTCAGAACAGCAAAAAGAAGTTAAATGTGACGGTCGACCAGATTGAAAAAACGGCAGACACGATCACCAAGACCGAGACAGCGGAACAGAAGCACGAGAACCTTGCCGGTCATCGCCTTCGCGAAATCTATGAGGGACACAGGCTCAGTTTTCTGGAGATGGCGTTCCAGGTCGATTCATTGCAGAGTCTACTGGATCGGGTTTATTTTCAGGAGCGCATCGCATCGTTGGACCGTGCACTCATAGATCAATTGCGAGCGCGCAGACAGGCGCTCGAAGATAATAAGAACAGACTCGATCACGAAAAGAACAAGCTTGGCGACTTTGTCACCGAAATAGCGAAGAAGGCGATGGAAATTGCCAAAATGCGCGTTTCGCAAGAGCAGGCTGCCGACCAGCTAAGAACGCAACGAGCATTTTTCGAGCAAGCCGAGCGCGAACTCGCCATGCAATCCAAGCAACTTGAAAAACAGATCCTGGCGATGGAGACCTCATCCGAGAATCACTCCAATAAGCCGATGCAGCGCGGAACCGGCTCGATGGCGATGCCGCTGCGAGCCAAGGTCACATCCCCATTCGGATGGCGGACGCACCCGATCTTTCGTCGTCGCAAATTTCACACCGGCGTAGATCTTGCCGGCCCGCGGCGCTCACCAATACGTGCGTCGGATAGCGGTCACGTCCTATACACCGGATGGTATGGCGGATATGGCAAAGTCGTCATCGTCAGTCATGGCAGCAACCTCTCGACTCTCTACGCTCACCTTTCCAGCTTCGCAGTCTCCAAGGGAGATAACATCGCCAAAGGCGACGTCATCGGTTACGAGGGTGCCACCGGATTTGCCACCGGACCACACCTGCATTTCGAAGTGCGGGTCGAAGGCAAACCCAACAACCCCCTCAATTACGTTCACTAAAGAGAGAATCGATCTCTAGACCAACCGCCATTATTCGTACGGGGTAATGATTTGAGGCGCATTTTCATTAGCGTTGCTTATATCGATATGCATTATTAGAACCGCTAATAATTTCTGCGTTTTTTATTAGCTTGACTAATACCGCAGCAGCTGGTCGATGCACGCGTCCGATGCAAGCTACAGCTGCACGCCTCAGTTGCAAGCGTCGGCTACAAGCGAAATTTCACGATAACGAACGACAGATCGACAGTTTCGTTTACGACGGATAGACAGTTTCGATTATATTCATTTGAATACAATTCAAACCAAGGCTTAATTTAGTCCGGGGCGAAACCCCATGAGGTTGAGTTCACGGCTTAGTACATCTTCGCTCAGCTGCAGCCAGTAAAACGCCACCATAACCAGTGCATGCGTGATGGTGCCTTGACGAATCAGGTCGGGAATATCCGCAAGAGGCACGAGCCTGATTGCGATCTCTTCTGTCCCGGAAAATTCCGGCACTTCGATCTGTCTGACATCAAGCGCCAAAAAGGTATGACAAAGATTCCCTTGAATAGCCGGGTTCGGGTGGCTCTGACCAAGTGGAACCCAGCGTTTGGCGATATATCCTGTCTCTTCCAGAAGCTCTCTTTCCGCCGCAAACTGTGCCGATGGATCCTCGATGTCTACGCTACCGCCCGGAATTTCAAGCGTAAATCCTTCCGTCCCATGCCGAAACTGCTCGATCAAGATTACTTCTAGATTGCTCGTGACCGGAATGATGTTGACCCAGTCGCCGGAGTCAAACACATAGAAATCATGCGTGCGTTCGGAGTTGGCCGAAGTCCTTTGGGATAATTTTTTGTGGACTGTAAAAACCCTGCAGTCAGCGATCTGTTCTGATTGAATTTTCTTCCACGGTCGAATAACGTTGCTTTCCATTTTTAGTTGTCAACCAGTTTCCAAGATTCCATATATGTTCTTTTCCGCGTCTAATTATAAAACGTTTTTTCACACAGCAAGATAGTCGAATAGAATGAACATGT
>CAZISK010000276.1:0-8888 GCA_964541355.1 uncultured Candidatus Obscuribacterales bacterium | reverse complement strand
CCAACATTCGGTTTGGTCCAGGAAGAGCTGGACGACCTGGTTTGGCACGTCGCTTATGTCGCGGATCTACTCGACAATAAGTTGGCGGACGAGTTTGGTTGCCGGATGTACAGCGAAGAGCAAGCGGCAGGTCGCGGTCCAGCCTGACCATGCTATTCAACTAAAGTCCAGGTAGCTCATTAATGCCACACGCGATGACATGTCTTCTCAAAGACGATGAGATCTCATTTTTTCTCGATCTTGTAGAACGAGCGGGCAAGGTCGCGCTTGAAATGCGCGAGACGGTTGTTATTAGAGAAAAAACCGGCCCTAATGACAGAGTCACGACAGCCGATCTAGAGCTTTCCCGGATACTTGTCGAAGAGATTTCAAGCCGATATCCTCACGACACGGTCGTGTCGGAAGAAGATGCAGAACGCGGCGAACTGCCAGGATCAGGCAGGATCTGGATGATCGATCCGATCGACGGCACCGACAGCTATATCAAAAATGATGGTCAATACTCGGTGATGGTAGGTTTGTTGGTTGATGCAATTCCGGTGTTCGGATTTGTTTACGCACCATCCGATGGCATTTCCTACTTCGGCGGGCCGGGTTTTGGCGCCTGGAAGCGGCATGATGGCGGAGAGCCGGAGCGCTTCGCTCCGTTGAAAAGTATAGGATTGCACGATCCGATCCGGCTGATGATGGGCTTTCGTGACAGAAAGCGTCACCCCTGGATCGAGGAACTCCCGCAAGTCAAGCTGATCAAAACCGGCAGCATCGGCATAAAGGTGGCACGTATCCTCGAAGACAGAGCTGACGCCTTTGTTCATATGTCCGGTAAACTAAAGACCTGGGACACGGCCGGTCCCGTCGCGATCGCTTTAGCGCACGATCTGGATGTAGGGACCATGGACAGCAATCAACTAATTTTCGAGCTGCCCTCCCTGATCCACGAGACCCCTGTTATTATCGGTCGAAAAGGCGCTGTCGACTGGGCTCGAAATTTTCTTACGCCACCAGACGGAGCGCAGTGAACGCCAACTTAATCACCAATGCCGACGAATTGAACGCGCTTTGCCAGCATATAGATCGTGTCGGTCTGGCTGCATTTGACTTCGAATTCATTCCTGAGCGAACCTACTTTCCAATACTTTGTTTAGTGCAAGTATGCGTAGAAGAGACCGCATATCTAGTTGATCCATTTGAGCTTGCTGATCTAACTGATCTGTTTAGACGAGTTGCAGCTGAAAACATAAAATGCATTTTCCACGCCGGCAGTCAGGATCTAGAACTGGTCAACTCACTTTCCGGTTTGATACCAAAAAATATTTTTGACACTCAGATCGGCGCAGGATTCGCAGGCTACGGCTATTCCGCCGGATACCGTCGTCTCTTGAGCGACATATTGTCTGTCCATATAGCGAAAACGGAAAGCTTCAGCGACTGGCAGTCACGCCCTTTGACGCCGGCGCAGATTGATTACGCTGTCAACGATGTCATTCATCTCATGCCGCTCTATAGAAAGATCGTCGAGCGCCTGCAACAACAGGGTCGCCTCGAATGGGCCGAAGAAGAATGCAAAATCTACGAAGACGACGAATACTACAAGAGCGACAGAACCCGCGATTTCATGCGGGTGAAGGGTGCTAACTCGCTCAATTCGCGCAGTCTTGCCGTATTGCGAGAGTTGTGGAATTGGCGCGACCAGGAAGCTCAGCGTGTTAACAAACCACCTCGCATCCTTCTGTCGGACAATGTCATGGTGGAAATCGCGAGAAAACCATCGACCTCATTCGATGATCTAAGAACCATGCGCGGTATCAGACCCGATCAGGCTCGACAACATGGCAGAGCAATTGTTACCGCGATTGAGACAGCGAGGAAGCTCTCCGATCAAGACTGTCCGGTCTGGCCCACAGGGAAGATTCCATCGAAAAGCGAGCTTTTGACGGGAGATTTTTTATATGTCGTCCTGAAGTATCTGGCCAATGATCTTGGTCTTGCACCGGAACATATTTGCACAAGGGATGAACTTCAACTTGTGGTGAAGTTACACAAAGAGAACAAACTGCAACAGGCAACGGATCTCAAACTGGTTGAGGGCTGGCGATTTGAAGTGGTGGGAAAGTACTTAATCGACCTGTTATCGGGTATGCCGCTCAACGCGAAAGTCATATGCGCGGATGGCAATTTGCGTCTGCTTCTCGAGAATGATTCAATTCCGACTCCTGTGAAGTAGCGTTTGGGTTGCATCACCAACGGTGCACATACAAACCATTGATTTAGTCTCTATACATCTGCTCTTTACTGTCGATAAAAGATTTGCGGATTTACGCATTTTCAATAATCAACAGCAAATCACAGCCTATGAAAACACCGCAATCACCATCAATGGTGCTGTTTCCGCCTTTGCCTTGGTAGTGACGTAGCAATGATATTGAAAACCCGTGATTGTCTTCAGCCAGAACCTGTCAGGAATTGGTAAGGTGCAAATCATACGATTTTTTCAAGCGTCTTGTAGCGCTTTCAAGCCAGCTGGCAAAGGAATGGAGAGTATCAATCATGAGCGACAGACTTGCAACAGGGGATACAGACGAAGTCATCTCGATGTTTTCTCAAGAGGAGGACATCACAAACGACTGGTCACGGCGAATGTCGCAAGAGGTCAACAATATCTGGTTCGGCCGTGGGATAGTTTTGCGCGGCACAACCTTAGATGATGAAACAGAAGAAGACGAAGAGCTAAATTTTGAAGAAGAGGAAGAGTCTGAGGAAAAACAAGAGTATCAAATCGAAGAATCAGAAGAAATTTTCTTCGAAATATATCCAGATGAGCTGCCGACGGAACCACCAGGTCCCGGAGATACTGACAGCGAAGGATACACAGCCAGGGAGCGCGCCGAAAGGGATCAGCAAGTCGTCGACGCCATCAACAGCTTGAAGGAAAGTACTGATCCAGTCACACAGGCGAATGGCAATCGTCTGGAAGCCATGTTTAATTCGCCGGAGCGTAACGTCGCGACAGCTATAACTCAGCAGTTTGTCGGACCTGAGCAGATCAATCAACTCATGGCGATTTTGAACAATCCTGCTCAAACCAGAGCAGCAAATACTCTTCGACAGATCCTTCCACGGATCGGTGACAATTTTGCTGCGGTTGCGTTGGTGGATTCATTGATGAGCACCGACGCCTCCACACGCAACGATGGTGCACAGCTTCTCACAATGCTCAACTCCGAGGCAGATAGTCCGCTCGCTTTAGCCTTACTCAACGGCATCATGATTGGACCTCAAGAACGCCATAAAATGCTGGAGCTGCTCAACACGCCGGCTCAGGCACCAACGGCAACGGCGCTGCGGAACCTGCTGACCTCTCAAAATGAAAACGAGGTCCGCGCCGGCAACCGACTCCTGTCGCTAATGACGGACACCGATCCATTGGCGCAGAGAGCGGCTCGGTCGATTCTTGAGAGATTGAATAATCCGGACAAAAGAGCGGACGCCATCACGCTCGCCTCTGTTTTGAATACACCGGGCGAGATCGTAAAAGTGTCTGAGATTCTAGATACACCGAGTCAGAAAACGGCTGCCCGAAACATCATGCGAATGCTGGAATCCGAGGAGCAATCCGATTCAGCGGTGAGACTATTGGACCTCATAAGTGGACAGTTTGATGTTGACAGACAACAGGGATTGAGACTTCTCGGTATGCTGAACGATACTGAACAAGCAGCGCTCGCCCAAAGAATATTGGATATCCCAGACGTAGAGTACCGCAACAACATACTGCGATTGCACTTGAATGCGACTACAGCACCAGCTGTTCCACGCATATTGGCATTACGTGAGTCGACCGACAGACTAGATAGAATCGCCTATGCCGACTTGCAGTACTACCTTGACAGCGGCGATACACAAGAACAAACCATTGGTCGCGACCTTGCTCAGTTGCTAGCTGGACCAGCGACAGCCGATTTAGCAATCGAGATCCTGAAGAAATTTAAGACGCCTGCTGAGGCAGCAGAAATGATATCGATAGTCAAAGGAGCATCGCCACAAACATTGGAAGGTATGCGCAGCTTACTGACTGGCAGTCGCGAAGATCTAAGCCGGTTACACAAATTGATTGAATTGAGAGTTGGAGGTTTTAATTACTCAGACCGAGACGTAAAAGCAGAATTAACCAAAAAACCATTCACTGAAGAGTTTAGACAGGTAGACCAGCGCCCTACCGCTAATCGACTTTTTGAGATGCTGACCGGAACTGATCCGGAACAGAGATCCGCAGCTCAAACGCTCTTAGACAGGGTAACTAACCCAACTCACATTCGTCCGTTCCTTAACCTTCCAAGAAACTCAGATAAATCGAAAGACGCGGGACAACTCCTTTCGATGCTGGCTTCAAATGACCATCAGGATCGCAGAGGAGCAAATATTCTACTAGAGATGCTGGCCACTGATCCACCTGTTCCACTTAGACCGTATAAGGAATTCGATGGATTCGGAGGTTCCTCAGGAGGCAAGAAATCCGACCTTGGCATTGGAGATGGTTTGTCAAAAGCACCAGCAGACATCAAACCATTTGACGATGGAAAAGAAAGGGCGGCATTCACCCAGTCGGCAGCGCAGATTCGCGCCGTAACACTTTTGGCTATGCTCACCAATCCCGCTCAAAGAGATGCAGCCCGAAATCTGCTTCGTGTAGTCAACTCTCCTGAAGACATTCAAAGATTAGATGCAATGAGGCCAGATGCGACGAGACAGTCTCTCATCACTATGCTCAACAATCCGGCGCAGGAGAGCACTGCCAGGAGGATCTTGGATAGTCTCGATGCCGGGGCCGCGACCACTATGCTGACCATAGTCTCTGACCCTTCTCGAAGGGCACTAGCGGATAGACTGATGCAAATGCTTCCCGAGTCAACCAGTACGGTTCGCAGTTTCCTGGATAACTTCACACGAGCAACCGAGCAACAACTAGCTCAAATGCTCGCGGACCCCAACCGAAGCTATGAAGCGGAGCAAATCATGAACTCTGTCCCGACCAGGCACCAGGCGCAGCTTTTAGCAATGCTCAACGATCCGGAACAACGAGCCGGAGCAAGACAAGTGTACAACCTGTTCACGTCTGATGCACCAGAGGCGGTGCGGTCGGGACCAACACTGCTGGAGATGATGGCTAGCCAAAACGAGACGACCAGCCAAAACGGTCGACGCTTATTGTCCATGCTAAGCGGGTCTGAGACTGATCGGAGCAGAGCTCGATTGATGCTATCAACGCTGAGCGCTCCAGATCAATTTAGGCGGTTGTTCAGTCTTATAGATGGCGGACAAACACATGCTTCTAACCTGATGCTTGAGATGCTTGGGTCAAACGAGGACAGGCAAGCGCGTGCGCGTTACATGCTGACAGCCCGTCCTGGTCCTGGTCAGCCCAACGATCAACTCCTCCAGATGTTGGGTAATCCAGCAGAATCTGCACTAGCATTCAACATGCTGAACACCCTGGACCCCGCCCAAATCAGTCGAATGATGACGATCAGGAATACGCGCGGACAGGAAGAGTTAGCACGCACATTAGGTACGCTACTCAATGGGTCCGCTGTGCAACGGATGAATGTACGCTTGCTCTTACAAGAGGGAGGAAACGGTGCCCGGATACTGTCAATGCTAACAACTGACGCGACGCGAAATGCCACTCAGTTGGCTCTTTCGACGCTGAACGATGCTGATCAGATCGTGGCACTCGTCAACATCTCAAACGCCCAGCGGCCAGCGTATCAACAACTACAGCAGATGCTGTCGTCGGGAGATACTACTCAGATCAATCAAGCCAAGACCCTTCTGCAAATGGTTGGACGAGCATCGTCTTCTGGAAATCAAATTCTTCAGTTGCTCAACACCCCCAGTACCGCCAATCGAGCACGCCAGATCCTCTCGGCCGGAAGTCCATTACATGCGGAACGACTCCAACAAATGCTTGTCAGCTCAAGCGAGCAAGAACTCGGACAGCAGATGTTGACGATGTTCAACAACCCCGACCATCGATCTCAAGCTTCTGTCCTGCTTATGCAGCTAAGCAATCAAGAAATCAGCCGACTATTTTCAATAACACGAAATCCGGCGACCAGAGAGGCCGGTGAGTTCCTTCTCAGCTTATTGGGCGATGAAGATCGAGGTGGAATAACCAGACGACTCCTGGCAATGAGCGAGTCTTCGGCGCTGGGTGGCCAGCGCATGCTTCAAATGCTCAATGATCCTTATTCTCCGGACTTCGAAACGGCGATGAACTTAGAACAGCTCGGCAGCAATGCCGGTCTTTTCCTGGACATCTTACAGAATCCGCAACATCGTGAAGCCGCAGGTCATCTAAGGAATATGATCAAACCGGATGAGTATGGCAATCCACGAGCAGTGAACGCTCTATTGAGGTTGCTGAGTCAATCGGCAACTCAAGCTGAGGGGCAACGAATTCTGGCAATGATGAGCGACTCACGCCACCGCGACGCGGCGATTAGGCTGCTCGACAATCGTGTTTTTGCAAATAGGCCTGGTGACTATGCGAAGTAAACGGATGGCGAGATACGCTTTTTCATCGGGTCACGGAAAAATCCAGGCCTCTGCCAGGAGTTGGTTAGTTCCTACAAGTGAAATCAAGACGTCGTACTAGACACGACTTATTTAACCAATCCGCCTGCTAAGCAACTAACGTTCAAACCTGAGAACGTTTTCTTGAGCGCGTTAACAAATACGATGAGATCCGCTCTGTACCCGTCAATGAATTGGGAAGGTGGCAATTGTTTCCTTAATCGAAGATTCTGTGCGCCACGATTGAGGTCAGCTGGTACTAACCGGTGCCCCTACGTCAGCTTGCATACGAATATGAACGAACTTGGCAAGCTCTTCCTTCTTTTTATTAGACACGTCTGTCAGTTCGTCGATCTGTTTTGAAGTCGCCACGATTTTATCTTCGCTTTCTTCGATCGCCTGGCGAAAACGCTCGCCTCCAGGACCCAGCGTCTTTACGTTCTCTCGAGCGCGCTCTTGCTCCTTTGTATAGTCCTGGATTCGACGAGTATGTTGGTTGATCTGAATGCCGATCTCCCAGATTTCATTTCTCCTTCGCTGAAACTCTTTCATGAACTCGATAAAACCTGGTTCAGTAAAGTTCTGTTGAAACAGCCACTGTATTTGGTGATTATTCGGATCCAGATTTTCCAGACTGAATTGATCTGTAACTTGATGTTCTTCGTCAACTGAAAGCGAGCTTTTTTCCTTTGCATCGAGTTCGAGCCTGAACCGATAAAAACTCTTGGTGACCTCTTCCGGCTTTTCCGTATTTACAAGGTTCCAACCGTTCCTGAGCGGATGCTCTATGTATAGAATCTTTTTCTTGTTGGCAAGGTTTTCCACCTCATAAATCTTTCTCGAAATCTCTCTGTGGTACAGATAGAGGATGCCGTCATAAATCTGAACTCGCCAGATGGGCTTGCGTTCATATTCTGGACGCACAACGATATGGATGGACTGATCCAGAGCATACGGAAGGAAGCGCTTATCATCGGGCTTGATAACATCGATCAAGCACTCGCCTGCGTAACTATCATCTTCCATCACCGTAACCGGCCCCGCTTCCAACGTCAGTCCTGTTGAATTCAGCAATTTTACGGTCGCGTAAGGAAAGTCTCTATTACGACTCTCGTTATACAAAGAGAGCCGCTCCCCTTCTATTAATTGTTGGACCACCGGAATCAAGGCCGAGCTATTGCGCTTGACGGTGACGGAGCCACCAATCTTGTATTCGAAAAGCTCACCTTTCTCCCCGGCATTCACATCAAGGTCCGCCATCTCACCTAGTTGAGAGGACAAACTGTCGACAGCGCAATCACCCCAACTGCTGGGTTGCGCCATAGGAGCAGCAGGCGGAGCACATGCAGCAAGCGACAATTTCCCTAGTGCGCCTGGCGCTCCTGCTCCAACAGGCGGCCTGTTGCGTTCCGCCACGAACGGTCCGGTCGAATTGACGCCCTGACCTTCTATTACTCTGCGCTGCGGCTTGATTGGCTCGTAGAGAGGTTGGATAAATGAAATCGGCGACGCGGAGACAAGGACCATCTTCACGTCGGTCCAATCTTCCTCTTGGACATTGTCGACAATCGCGACACCCTGGATGAATAGACGCTCTTCCGCATCGAAGACCAGGCGATAGCTTGTCTTCCAGATCGGACAGGGGATGGAATAAGCAATTGTCAAATCCTGGCTGCCGTCACCTGAAACTGCGACCTTAAGCAGTTTCCTATCTTTCTTTTTCACCGACAGGAATAGCAGCTCCAACTGTTGTTGGAGCTCTCGAGCCAGCGTTTCATCCTTAATCTGAATTCCGCCGATGGCGGCGACTTCGAGACGAAGGAGCGTGTCGTCGTCGGAAAAGATGAGAAGATACCGCTCTTCAATGCGTTCTCTGTCGACAGACTTTGTCACCACGTCCATTCCGACTACCCGGCCGGAAGCCTCTTTGCCGCCCAGTTTGACGGAGACAGGGGTGCCTTTGAGTTGACTGATCAACTCGGACATATTCTGGCAGCTCCTCAAATCGAAGCCGAATTCATATAAACGTTCAATCAGGGGCTTTGAGGACTCGTATGAAACTGTTGATATTTCGCCTCCGCCCTTTTTCAGGACGAGAAGCGACTTGAGCATGTCATCGATTTCGTCGGGACCACATTGCAGCTCGACCGTAGTTGGTGCACTGACGCTTCCACGCCTTTCGAAATAGCCGATACCGTGCTTGTAAAGCGTTACCTTAGTAAGTGGAACGTTCGAAATAGTATTCTCGCTCACAACCCTTCCCCCCAATAAAACCGGCTAAATAAGCCGGACCAATTATGAACAAATTGTTGCCG
>CAZISK010000275.1:0-8933 GCA_964541355.1 uncultured Candidatus Obscuribacterales bacterium | reverse complement strand
GACTCCGCTAACTTCGTGTTGACCTACTTTTTGCCAAGCGACTCAATCGCCACGTCGTATGCCGGACGATCTTCCAAATGGCAGCGAATCTCGTCCTTTTGTTTGATCGGTCTGGCTGGAACCCCTTGCACGACCATATTCGCATCGACGTCGCGGGTCACTACGGAACCGCCTGCCACCACTGCGCCTTTGCCAATTCTTACCCTGGGCAAGAGCAAAACTTTGGCTCCTACGATGACGCCTGACTCCAGATAGGGACCTTCTCGACCTTTCTGGCATGGTGGATGCAGGCTATCCGTCGTGCACGACATCGGGTAGAATTGCACGTTGTTTTCGCAGGTCGTGTAAGTGGCGATGAAAACGTTGTTGTGGAATCGGCAATCATCTCCGACTTTGATGTAACCATCCGATTGCGAGAGCGTGCCGAAGCTGCAGTTGTTGCCGAAATGACTTTCTTCGCGAATCACTGCTCGATTGCCCGTTTGGAAATTCTCGCCGAAGGTGCATCCGGCATAGATAATTGTCCCTGATCGAACTACGCTTCCTCTACCGATAGACGCGGCCGGATTTTCATAAGCCTCGTCCTTGAGCGAGGCAGCCAGCCTCTCTCCAATGATGCACTGGGCTCCTATGAATGAGTCGGCGCCAATCCGGGCATTCTCATATATGATCGCTCCGGTCTCGATGGTGACACCGTCGCCGATGATGGCACCAGCGCGCACGACTACGAAGTCGTGTATCACGACGTTCTTTCCGATAACCGCAGTTGCGCTTATGGAGGCGTTGGCTGCTACAAATGGAGCTTTGGTTTTCATCGCGAACAGTTACGCTCCCAGGAATGTAGGGGTTACCGCGGTGACCGGAATCACCGTGGCACTTTGACCCATGATCTCTTTGATCGTGTTGGCCACCAGAAGCACATCCTCGGATGTGAGCTCAGGATACATCGGCAGCGAAAGGACTTCATTGGCTGCCCGTTCGGATTCCGGAAATTTACCTTGCTTGTAACCCAGGTGAGCGAACGCTTTTTGAAGGTGCAAGGGAACCGGGTAATAGCACATCGAACCGATTCCTTGGTCGGCCAACGCCTTTGTCAGCATCTCGCGTTCTTTGTTTTCAGCCGATGTATTTTTGCCTTTGGAGTGTACACGAATTGTGTATTGATGCCAGACATGCGTGAGTTGTTGGGGTGACAGCTGTTGGCCTGTGGCGGTGATTGCAGGAATTGTTATACCGGGGCAGCCTTGCAGGGCGGACGAGTAAAGTCGGGCGATACCATCTCGGCGTTTGTTCCACTCTTTCAAGTACGGCAATTTGGCTCTCAGAGTCACCGCTTGAAGCTCGTCAAGCCTGCTGTTGACGCCGAGCTCATCATGGAAATAGCGTCTTTGTGATCCGTGCGCTCGGAGGGTTTTCAACCTTTGTGCGATCTTCTCATCGTTAGTGACAAGCATGCCTGCGTCGCCACACGCTCCCAGATTTTTTGTCGGATAGAAGCTGATGCAGGCAACGTCGCCGAAACTGCCGGTGGCCAAACCCTTGTATGTGGCACCAATCGCCTGCGCATTGTCTTCGATGATGCGCAGTTTGGCCTTCTTGGCGATCTTCACGATAGGCTCCATATCCGATGGCAGACCATACAAATGTACAGGCATGATTGCTTTAGTTTTTTTGGTGATTGCCTTCTCGATTAAACGAGGATCGATGTTGAATGAGCTGGGCTCGATGTCTACAAAAACCGGTTTTGCTCCGCGAAGCGCTATGGCTTCGACTGTGGCAGCAAAAGTGAATGGAGTAGTTATGACTTCGTCACCAGGGCCGATATCAAGGCACCACAAGCTGAGAATCAAGGCATCCGTGCCGTTGGCTACGCCTACGCCGTGTTTGACACCACAGAGTTGAGCGACATCCTTTTCGAGTTCGTGGACATGTTCTCCCAGTATGTAGTTGCCGCTTCTGAGTACGTCTATGACGGACTGTTCAATGCTTTCTCCTACTTGCTTGTACTGTGCACGAAGGTTGAGGATTGGGACGCGTTGTGCCATTGAAGCGTTTCCTTGTATCGTGTGCTGAGGATTGGTCGAAGCCGAGTCACTCCGTCAGCGGGTGGTAACTGACCAGAGTCTAACCTCGCCCTTGACTGCTTCAAAGTGCGGGAGTATAAGGTTCCGGACGATTAGGATGATAGATTTTTCAGGTTATGGCGATGCCTTACCCCCTCGCACAAGTCGAGATGTCAACAGCTGCCTCCGGCTGATTAAATCTTTGAAATTATCAGCAACATTCTTCAACTCATCTATGTTTATGCCATGTCGAGGCTTCGATTTTCGGAAAAAACGCAAGCGACTGGATGCCAGGAAACGGACGCAATGCCACCAGTTGGCACCACTAAAACACCATTCGGGCACCGTTACGACACCACTTGGAATACATTCGACATAGTTGTATCGTGAACAACGGTCCGCACCGACGCGCATCTATCCGCATCTACGCAGCTCCATTTTTGTTGTTCGGATAACACAGCTTAGGCACAATTTCAGGTTCGATGCAGGACCGTTCGATAAGTGCCGTAGCAATATGAGCCGGGTCTTGCAGCGCCTGCGGTTGCAGCTATTTTGTTCAACTACTCCAATTTTTGTCGTTCGGATGACACCGTTGCCTCACCGTTTCCATTTTGATGCCGGACCGCAGGATAGGTCGATATGAACCCGGTATTTGCAGCGGCTGCTTCCGTTTTAGCTGTTTCGTCAAAAAAAAGAGAGGACATTTGTCCTCTCTTTACAGCACTAATTTTGGTGCCTTACTTCTTCTTGCCAGGGGTAGCCACTGTGCGAGATAGCGCATTGGTCACGAAAAGATTGAGGCTGACGCCTTCTCTTTCAGCGCGATCTACCAATGCCTGGTGCAGGGACTTCGGAAGGCGAACGGTGAATTTTCCGCTGTAGCTTGTGAAGTCATCGCCACCAACCTTAGCGCGAGCTACCGTACGGACGGCTCTTGCTTTAGGGGCCTTAGCCTTAGGTGCCTTTTTGGCTGGCTTGGCCTTTGCGGCTACTGGTTTTGCTGCTTTTTTCTTTGCTCCGACTGCCTTGCGAGCGGGTTTTTTTGCCCCTGCTTTGGCTTTCTTCATTGCCATGTATCTCTCCTCGTTATGTGGGATCTTTAGCTAACACATCCGCCCAGATTTCCCTGAGCTCTCGTGGTACCTTGGACGCTTGCGTGAGCAAGCATCCCTTTGGACGCCCGGTTAACCATGCGTCCTCGGTAATAATTGTGTGCGACTTACCACCACCATAGGTGGCATTGTAATTGTACCCGATGATCTATCTTTTACTACCCATTTGGATATATATTTTCTGGATTCTCGAAGTAGCCACCATCAACACTTCCGCAAAACGCCCCATTAGTGGTGCGGCACCAGTTTTGATGGCTGGTATCATCAATGCAAAAGTTAAGGATCGTAACTAACTTGACCGCATCGACTAACGATTTGAGCGTGCTCCTTATCAGACTTAGTGCCCTCGGCGACGTGGTGCACACTCTTCCGGCTGCATATCGTCTCAAGGAAAAAAGACCTGATGCCAAATTGACTTGGGTTGTGGAGGCACCATTCGCGGAGCTATTGCAAAACAATCCGGCGGTCGATGACGTGATTATTTTTCCGAAGAAGACGTTGGCTCAAGAATTGAGCAACCCGATTCGGTGGCTATCGCCTTCCTGCAACCTGAAGCGATTCCGTGACGAGCTGAAGAGCCGGAAATTCAATGTGGCTGTTGATTTTCAGGGTTTATTCAAGAGTGGTGCCATTGCCTGGATGAGTGGTGCGCCGATCCGGATCGGCTTTTCCGAGGGGCGAGAGTTTTCCGATCTGCTTATGACTCACAAGCTGGATGTGGGCGACTATTTTTCCTTCGACATGCATGTCGTAGATCACAATCTCGCACTCGCTGAGTTTTTGTTAAGAATTACCGGTGGTGCTGATCAAGAATTTGATGGCGTGAAATTTCCACTTCCGATTCCAGCTGAAGAAAATGTACGGCGCATGTTCTCTCTTGTCGGAAGTGGCCACGAAAGTATGCGGTGCGCGTCGCCTCAGCAGGATTCTTCTGATACCAGTACAAGTCGGGCAAGTGACGTTCTTACGCAACCACATACGGAGTCGAATACCGCATCTGGTGTGGAACCACATTTGGAGTCGGACCATTCGGCGACCGATTCCAGTGTGATATCACAAGCCGGTGCCGGAGAGACCGGCGACGCAAATGTGATATTGCCGCAACCCGAGAGGCAGGCACCAGATGCGATACGACCACCGCGGGTGGAGCCCAGGCTGGAAACCCATGCCGTGTCGGTAACTTCGGGTGGAGGCCATGCCGCCACCCCGGCAAACGAAGCACCGATCGTCCCGACAAGTAGTTCTCCGGCTCAGAAAACAGATGACGAGGTGCGAACCGCTAGTGGTGTCGCGTCAATCGGCGAAAGGCAAGAAGATAGCAGCGGACATGAACCATTAGTGGTACTAATTCCCGGCACCACATGGGCTACCAAGATATGGCCGCGAGAGAAATGGGCTGAACTGGCCAGGCTTTTGCTCGACATACGAGACGTACGTATAGTACTGATCGGCGGAGCGGCGGAATCTGAAATGAATCGCTATATATATGATCGTGTTTTGCAAAATAAAAGTCTTTCGGGACGCATTCTTGATGCCACCGGTAACACCTCGTTGCTCGACCTCGTGGCACTATTCATGATGGCTGACATCGTAGTTGGTGCGGACACCGGGCCGCTCCATATGGCGGCCGCTACCGAACATCCATACGTAATCGGTGTATACGGCAGCACGCCGTGGAAACGGAACGGACCGTACGGAGAGAGAAGCTCAATCGTGGCGCTCCGCTTGTCATGCCAGCCCTGCTTCGAAAAGCGTTGTCCTCTCGAAACTATCGCCTGCCTGAAAGACTTGCAGCCGTCACAGGTCCTTTATGAGATCAAGCGGGCTGCCGGTGCTCTCCTCGGGTAGACGACCCGGTTGACCGCCAGATACAAACAAAGCGACCACGGTTACTCAGCAACCGTGGTCGAGTTGAAGGATTCTTCCGACCGCAGCCGGCTGAATTTCTCGGGAGACTGGTGCGCCGGCAATACTACTCGGCCACCCACTTGTCTACGCTTCGCGGCCATTCCGGCGAGAGTTCGAGGTCGGAGAAGAAGATTGAAATTTCGCGTTTGGCGCTGTCCGGACCGTCGGAGCCGTGCACCACATTGCGGCCGATATCGACGGCGAGATCGCCTCTTATGCTGCCCGGGTTTGCATTGGCTGGATTTGTGGCGCCGATCACGTTTCTGGCCAGGGCAATGGCGCCTTTGCCTTCCCAAACCATTGCCACAATCGGTCCTGAGGTTATAAAGCCAACCAGTCCGTCGAAGAACGGTTTGCCTTTGTGTTCGCCGTAATGCTCTTCAGCCTTGGCGGCAGAAAGCTTCATGAGCTTCATACCGACTAATTTGAGCCCACGGCTTTCGAATCTGTCGATTACTTTGCCGATCAATCCGCGCTCTACTCCGTCCGGCTTAATTGCTACAAAGGTTCTTTCTACTGACACCTTGCGTCCTCCCAGATAACAGTTGAGTTATGTCTTGACAGGTGCCCAAAAGCTCTTCCCTCTCAAGAATCTCTGCCAAAATACGTGAGCATCCATTGGCTGGAGCTCAGCAGACAATAAGTCTCATACATCAAGGTACCGATCAGGACAGCTTTATAAGTTTTGCAAAGCGCGGGTCCATGAGACGCTTCGTATCTGCATCGAATTCAATCTTGTAAAGCTCTTTGTCGCCTTCACCAATGACCTCGATTACTTTGCCGACGCCGAATTTCGCGTGTTGGACCACATCACCTATGACGAGGCGCTCATGGTTGTTGGCGGCGTCGGCTTGAGCGCTCTCCTTGGGAGCGCCGGGGCGACCGCCGCCCGAGCGATTGTCGGAATAGGCGCGCAAGGCTTCTCTGCGCTGATCGAAGCCGGCTCTTGCCGGATCGCGTCCGCCGTCGGCCCTCTGTCCGTTTCGATAGACCTGGGGACCGGTCGGCTTGGCCTGGCGCGCGCCACCACCAGTGGTGCTAGAGCCGGAGCCGGATGGACGACCCGCGGTGTTGCCTCGTCCGGCACCATAATTGGATGAGCTTCTGCCGGAATCGCCGCCGTACCTGGGGCTGCCGTTAGGCGTGGTTCTCGACGAGCTGTTGCCGTAATTGGAGCCATAGCCCCTGGAAGCGCTGTTGCCATAATTGCCGACGCCGCCCCTGGATGATGCATCGCTGCTAGATGGTTTCGATCCATACGAGTCGTTTTGATCGTAATCGTCGGGAAACTCTCGGTGTCGCGTGTAGCCGTCGTCGTCGGCATTACTTTCTTGTTGATCGGGATAATAACCGGTGAGTAGCCCGGGAGTGATCTCTTTCAAGAAGCGGCTGGCCGGAAGCATGGTTGATGAGAAGCCGCCCGCGCCGACAAAAGTGCGCTTTCTTGCCCTTGTGATATAAAGCAGATCTTCGGCTCTCGTGATACCGACATACATTAGCCGGCGCTCTTCCTCCATTGAGGTATCGGAATCGTACGAGCGCGAATGCGGCAGCACGCCCTCTTCCAAGCCCATAAGGAATACCACTGGAAACTCAAGCCCTTTGGCTGAGTGCAACGTCATCAGTCTCAACTGATCACCTCCGGTCTCGACATTATCGAGGTCGCTTACCAGTGAGATCCGAGTCAAGAACGATTCCAGATCAGGCTCGTCGGCAATTTGCTCGAATTCCTTGGCGACTGCGATCAGTTCTCGAACGTTCTCTATTCTGCCGTAGGCGAGCTCATCCTTCTGATTCATGGCGTCGTTCTCCAGCATGCGGAGATAGCCTGTATCCTCCAGAATCATCGTAATCACTCCGGAGATCGGATCTTCGTATCCAACCGTCTGACCGGTTGTCTCATCCTTTTGTTTCGGTTTGGAACGTGGTTGCCAGCGCGAATATATTGTGTTGCCGAAATTGGACAGCTCGCCTATCGTCTTTGGTGATAAATTGCCGACGCGAAGCGCTTCGAGGCAGGCTTCGGCGCAGGAGATGCCGCGCTCATTCGCGTACACATTGAGTCGCTCCAAAGATGTCTTACCGATACCGCGTTTGGGCTGATTGACTACGCGATTGAAGGATTGTCCGTCTTTAGGGTTGAATGTGAGCTTGAGATAGGCGACCAGATCCTTGATCTCTTGCCGGTCATAGAACTTGGTGCCACCAACTACGGTGTACGGTATTCCGCTTCTGATCAATACCTCTTCAATTGCACGGCTCTGCGCATTGGTTCTGTACAAAATCGTGGCGTCGGAGTATTTGCGACCTCGAGCTTGCAATCGCTTCAGCTCTTCGACCACGTAAAACGCCTCGTCGATCTGATCGGAGCCTTCATAGTATTGTGCCTTGGCGCCCTTGCCTCGATTGCAGCGCAGCACTTTGTCGATTCTCTCGATGTTATTGCTGATGATACTATTGGCAATATCAAGGATCGTGCTGGTCGATCGATAGTTTTCTTCCAGTTTGATGATGCGGCTGTTGGGAAAGTCATTTTGAAAACCGAGGAAAATGCGATAGTCAGCCTTTCTCCATGAGTAGATCGACTGGTCGACATCACCGACCACCATCAGACTTCGTTCTTTCCATTTTTGGCTGATCGCTTGTTCATCCAGCCCCTGGAGCGAATGCGCACTGCCTCGACTGATCTCATTGGCTTCGGCGAAGACGTCGCCTAAGAGACGCACGAATTCGTATTGCGACCGGTTGGTATCTTGAAATTCGTCGATGAGCAGGTGCCGGAAGCGACGCATCAGGCGCGCGCGCACTTCCGGTCTTGTCCGTACCAGGTCGGCGAAGACAAGTATCAAATCATCGAAGTCGAAGGCATTGTTCTGTGCCAGAGAGCGTTGATACGATTCGAAAATGGTGGCTAGTTTGATCTCGCGATAAGCTTTGGCTTCCTGCGCATAGAGATTGTACGTGTAGCCGTCATTCTTCAAGGCCGAAATGGCGTGGCGCATTTCTTTCGCTGGAAAGACCTTCTCATCCAGATCGAGTTTTTTTAGTTCGGCTTTCAGGACGTTGAGACTGTCGGTTTCATCATAAATGACGAAGTTGCTGGACCATTGCCAGCCTTCCGGAGTCCTGTATGCTTCGATTTCGCGGCGCAACAGACGCGCGCACATGCTGTGAAAGGTGCCGATCCAGGAAAATTTCGTCCGGTCGCCCACAATCGTCTCGATCCGATTTTTCATTTCGCGAGCTGCTTTGTTGGTGAAGGTGACTGCCATTATCGAGTCGGCGTCTTGATGGAGCTCTTTTATGAGAAAAGCTACTCGTCTTGTCAGCACGGTGGTCTTGCCTGAGCCGGCGCCAGCCACTATGAGCGACGGCCCCCATCCCTGGCAGACCGCCTCCCTTTGCTCGTCGTTGAGCCGAGCAAGAATATCTTTCGCACCCGGATTCTCCGGCGCCATCTTGGTTCTCAAAGCCTCCAATCCGCTCAGTTCGTTCATCTATAGACCTCTACCCGCTGGTGCCATGCGCCAGTCTCGGCTCTTTCAGCCTGAGATTAGCGCTCTACTGTGCGAAGACCGTGATTAGAAGCCGTCATCATCTATTTTGTAACACAGAAGGCGGTGCTGGCGAGACTCGTCAGCGGCAATTTGCGCACAAAACCGCAAGGCCCTGTCCGAGCAAAAGCGCGCACTTGACCTCCAGGCTCATTAAGATGCAGGCTCTATCAGCCTCTCCACTTTAAGGTTAGCGTATATATCGCTTCCCAAGCTTGAGTACAAAATTATGGTTGGACGAAACTTGCCTGCTTTGAGACTACGTTAAGTAATTCTTCTCCTTACTTAGGGCATTG
>CAZISK010000274.1:0-8943 GCA_964541355.1 uncultured Candidatus Obscuribacterales bacterium | reverse complement strand
CGCTGATTATCGCTTATTGCCACTGCATCGCCCATGGTATCAACATGACAAAGGGAATGAACCAGCAGAAGCTTGCCGTTCAATCCGGACACTGGCCGCTCTATCGCTATGATCCGCGTCTTATCGAAAACGGTAATAACCCATTCCAGCTTGATGCGGCCAGACCATCAATTGCCCTCGACGAATACTATTATTCCGAGACGCGCTATCGCATGCTCAAGCAGAGCGATCCGGAAGCAGCAGCCGTTTTGCTGAAGCAAGCCAAGCAAGATTTGAGGAATCAATGGAAAGCGCTGGAGGCGATGGCTGCAGGCGGCCACAATGGTGCAGAGCATGCCACCGAAAGCGATGCGCAAAGCTAGTTGACGAAGAGGAACGAATCATGCCGGATCTTCAAACCACATACATGGGGCTGAATCTAAAAAACCCGATCATCGCTTCTGCCTCTCCTTTGTCTGATTCAATTGCCAGCCTTATGCGGCTCGAAGAAGCAGGGGCCGCCGCCGTTGTTATGTCGAGCCTGTTCGAAGAGCAGATTACGATGGAAGGGCAGGCGCTCAATCACTATTTGAGCTTTGGATCAGAAAGCTACAGCGAAGCCACCACCTACTTCCCTGAGATTTCCTCCTTTGAAATCGGGCCCCAGCAGCATCTTGATCTGATAGCTGAAGCGAAACGCAAACTAGCAATTCCTGTCATTGCGAGTTTAAATGGTTCCTCGCCTACAGGGTGGACCGACTGGGCACACCAGGCTGAGCAAGCGGGAGCCGACGCGTTGGAATTAAACGAATACTACATTCCGACCGATCCTGATATTCCCGGCTCGCAGATTGAAGAACGCTATATTGAAGTGCTGAGGATGGTAAAGCAACGAGTTTCAATACCGGTTTCGGTAAAACTCAATCCGTATTTCAGCTCGACTGCCAATATGTGCAAGCGAATGGTGGAGTCAGGCGCTTCCGCTCTGGTTTTGTTCAACCGATTTTATCAACCCGATATCGATCTCGAGAATCTCGAGGTGGTGCCGAATTTGATATTGAGCAGCGCCCACGAGTTACGCCTGCCGCTGCGCTGGACAGCCATTCTTTATGGAAGAGTGAAAGCGGATCTGACTATTACGAGCGGTATTCAGTCCGCCTCCGACGTTCTGAAAGCGATGATGGTTGGTGCCGCTGCAACGATGATGGCATCCGAGCTCCTGCGCCACGGACCGGAGCGCATTACGGCGATTTTGAGCGATATTGTCGCCTGGATGAACGAGCACGAGTACGAATCAATCAGGCAAATGCAAGGAAGCATGAGCCAGCTTCACGTCGACAATCCTGCAGCGTTCGAACGAGCTAATTACATGCGCACTTTACAATCCTGGCACGTGTGAAGTCAGTGATGTTCACTTACTTTTTTGGAGTGAAAAACCTCAGGGCGCGCTGACTTTCTCGGTAGAGTCATCCTTTAGGTTAATACAAAATCATCTCTTAGATGGATGACTGATGTTTAGCCTGACCAAGCGCTCAAATCCCGCCACTGTCCGCAAATTGGAGCAATTCGAAACGATAGGGAAAAGACCTATACTGGTTTCGTTTGGGTTAGAGTTCAAGAGGTTGCATCCGACTCTATGAAAGTTTTGATTCCTGTAGACGACATGCCTTACACCCTTGCTTCACTTTACTCGGTGCGCCAAAGGAAGTGGCCGAAAGGCACGAAGATCGTGCTGGGAAGAGTTATAGAAGACTGTTCTAACTACGGATCCAATGACGCAAAAAAAATCAGCATCGAAAGAGACTTGCTGGACTCAGATACTCACTATCATTTGAAAAAAACGGAAACGTGGATCGAGAATCTGGCAAACTTCATGCAAATTGAAAACTGCGAAATAACCACAGCAATCCTTATAGGTGACGTGGCTGAGCAACTCTCCAATCTGACAAATGAATACCGAATCGACTACGTTGTGATTGGATCACATGAAAGAGCACCGGCTGCCAGAGATTGGTTGGTCAGCATCGCATCAAGCATAAGAGATCAGGTCAATTGCTCAGTAGAGATCGTTCGCCCCCGAACATTGCGTCAGCTGCTGAAATCGCAAACTTCGACTGAAGATAAAATTGCAAAAATCGATTACGCACCAAAGAAAATTCTGTTACCACTCGACTTCTCGGACAATTCCCTTGCTGCGCTCGATTGGCTCTGCACGATAGGGCATGCGCCCGAAACCCAGGTCACCGTCATTGTCGTCGAACCCCTTGTTTCAAAGGGTCTCGTAGACATGAAGTTGTCTGGAAAGCTGGATGGCAGCCGCACAACTCAGCTAAAGTTGACTGACATTCATCAACAGCTAAACGAGCATTGCGAAAAATTGAAATCGCGGATCAATGCTAAAGTCTGCGAATCGAAAGTGCTGAAAGGAGACCCGACCGAGAAGATTCTCGAATACAGCAAATCTTGGCAGGCCGACCTTATCGTGATGGGAGCGCATGGAGCCACAAGCAGTCACGAACTGATGATGGGTTCCACCACCCGCAGTGTCATGGACGGTTCGGACTGTTCTTTAGTTTCAATTAACGCAAGAAATTGGTCTCCGATTGTTTTCGACTGGATCGAAAAAAATTGAGATGCGATTCGTCTGAATTAAGAGCAGAATTTTCAATACCATCCTCGCTTTTGACTCATATGATCACGGACAATGAAAAAGAGCTCATTTAACTTGACCGCAATCATCATAGACAAAATCGTATTGCGAAGTGGTTGTCTTGCTTGGGCGTTGGTGGAGGCGGAGCCATGGAAAGCTCCAGTCCTTCAATCTCAACCTCAGCCAAGCTGTCGTTCGGACCATAGGATTTGCTGTACCATCAATCATGTCCCATGTCTCGTCGAAGCGCATCGATAGCGTCCTTAGCCTCTTTCAAACCAAGACCGCTTGCGTCCCGATATAGTTTTAGGGCAGTGATGAAGTTGTTTTTCCTCAAGAGATCTATTATCTCGGCCAGCACATCGCTCGGTATCATCACGGCGAGTGTCGATACGGCAGTACGATTATCTGCATTGGCATATTTCATCGTCTGGCTTTTCGCCTTTGACTTTCGCAAACTCTTTTCAGCGGCTTCGGCAACCAACTCTTCGCTTGGGAGAATAAACTGCGCCACCTCTCGAATGAACGGAGACTCATCTTTTCTGTATTCATTGAGTCGAGACAATCGATCTTCCGTCCATCCGCGATTGCTTCCGGATTGTGCTTGCAGCGCATAGAGTGCGAGGCGGCGGAGCACCGGTGAACTTGATGAGTAAAGCGTTGATTCGAATTGGCTAATCTGATCCAGATCAAATCGCCGACTTCTCAGCAAGCACTCTCCAGCCTTTGCGAGTGCATCTGCATGGAGGTCGTTCGCATCGTCCAGATCGCCGAACCAATTTGCCAATTTAATCCATGGCATACTTGCGACAGCTAATTGAATTCGAAGCAACAATGAACAAGGATCTGACTCCATGGACTCGATGACGGCATAAGCTGTTGGAGAAAACTTGGTATGACCATACGTCAAAGTGCCTTCCAATAGTTGGACCAGAGTCCGTATGTTTCTGCGCTTAGACAGAACTGCTTCGACCGCTTGAGAAAAAACAATAGCCGCTTTATGCGGATACATATTGAGCAATACTTGTGCGGAAGCACTACATTCATCCATGTTGGTAGAACCAAGCGTCGATATGATACCGCTACACAGGCGCATCTCAGGATCTCCAACGGGCATAGTCATGCACCGCTCCAGAACCTTTTTCCGGACTCTCGTGGATTCATGTTTTAGTCCTTTCAGGAGCAATCTTACAAGCTCGTCTTGACCATTGTCAGAAAGCCTATCGGCAGGAGTTCTGATTGCAGTGAAAGCCATCCCTTCGTCCGCATCATCAACGGCATTGTTCAAAACTGCCCAGGCCTCTCGCCTGTCAAGATGGCTCCAGAAGGCTCGCAAAGTCGCTATCCGGACATCTCGGTGAAGCGGCTCGTTTATCAGAGTCAACAACTCGTTAAGGGCCTCTTCAGAGCGTATGTCGCCCAGCAACCTCACGACTTCTTTGAATACTGTCACGCCCTGGCGTGGCGTTTTCCGTACGATCTCGAGAGCTCTTTGTGGTGGCATTTTCAGGAGACACTTTCGAATCGCGTATATCGCCACACTAGCGCGCTCATCCTCGAGAGCCTCTTGCAATAGGGAAAGCCCCTGCCCTTCATCAAGCCTCGACAAAGCAAGGATCGCTGTATCCCGCTCGGCAATTCTTGAGTTACTCGCGTCCGCATATTTCGCAATCATTGTTGTGGAACAGTCTGGTATGCGAGAAAGTTGATTGAGCACGAAAAAATTTTCTTGCAACCGATTCTTCTTGTTAGTGGCCATTCCGTTCAGCACTGCTTCATAGATCGTCAGCTGTTCCGAACTGAGCAAACTCATGCTGTGAGGTAGGTGTGGCACCACGTACACTTTGCCTGTCCCGAATCGTCCCTCCAATCGATTTTGTCCCAGATATCGTGTCAATAGATCCTGTCGATACTTCTGCAAGTATGAGATTACAGCCGGATCGAGTCCCCACGACGGATCTTTCTCGAGCATCTTAGGAACTAAGTCTACTAGGTGGCTAAATGCATTGCGTTTTATGAGATAGAAGGCACTTTGAGAGTAGTGTGCAG
Organism: uncultured Candidatus Obscuribacterales bacterium; assembly: GCA_964541355.1. Taxonomy (GTDB): domain Bacteria; phylum Cyanobacteriota; class Vampirovibrionia; order Obscuribacterales; family Obscuribacteraceae; genus JADYXR01. Next base: position 4,265 of record CAZISK010000274.1, on the reverse strand, counting down.
GCGTAGCCCGAAATACGATTTTTTCGAGTAATTCAACCAATTTATCCGTAGCTTTTAACCGCCTACCAAACAGCTGTGCAGCACCAATGACAAAGCTCTCATATTCTTTCTTTTTCCATCCGACAAGAACTGGCACTATATGTGATGCTAACTTTATTGCTTGCTCGTCACTAATTCGTCTCTCAAAGTTGACAGACGAAGACGACATGCCGCGCTCCGTCCAGAAGGTGGACAGTTGCTCAGCGGCCCATTCTCCATGGAATGGAAGCAGCGAAATGAGCAGAGCTTCCAACCGCCCTGAAGTTGCGTATGATAGATCACGTGCATCAAGAGCATCTCTTACGATGATGGCAAGATCTGGAAGATGCTGCTTTTCCCAGATCGATGGAGGCAGGACAGACAAAGCTGTAGCGATCTGCAATCTGACCGGATCTTGTTCCCGCTTGCGTTTCTTAATCTCTGACAGGGCATCGGGAATGCTAGCTCTATCGTATCGAAGCGAGCCAATCAATGACTGCCATGCCAGACCTCTCATCTCTGCGTCCGGATCCCCAAGTGCACTTGCGACAACTTCCTGCGCCTCCAGCCATGGCAACAACGAAGCATATCGCAACCATATCTGCGGATTGCCGGCCAGGTTGTCCATGGCAAGATGCAAGCGAGCCTCGCGGTGTCTCACATCGTGGGGCAGCAACGCAATAATGCCGATATCTAACGCTCCATTATGAGAGGCCGTTCGCCAGGCCGTGGAAAACTGTTCATAGAGAAGAGTTCTGTTTTCTGGAGTAAGTTTTTTCAAAAAATATAAAACCGAAGGCTGAGGATACTTAGTCAGCAGCCTCACAAGAAGCGGGCCCTCCAGTCGAGGTAAGATCGGAAGAAAATTGACAGCCACACGATCTTGGTGCTCATCGCACATCGTAGCAAACTCAGTGGGACAAGCCCTTGCCACCGCTTGCAGACTAAGCTGATTGAGTGAACAGCTCTGTAACATACCTTTTGTTAGATCCAGACAGCCCCGCATTCGCTGCTTCCCGAAGATGGGGAGACACGAGTTAACGATCCAGAGAAGACGGGGATTTAGTTCCCGTGTCTCCTCGGCTCGCTTGATTAACTTCGAAATTGCGAAGTCTTTTTTGTTTCTTGCCAGGCGATTCCACTCCACGGTGGTGCACTGGTCTTCGATATCAGACCAGTGTTTCTCGACGTAAGGTCCTGATCCATATGGCAGAAGAGCTACAAACAATCCTGGATCTTGCTCTCTTACTTGACTGAGAATTCGATCGATAGGTCCGAATCTCTTTCGTTTGTTCAAATCCTTGACTAAGTATTTTTGATTCAGGCGAGTGCATAGTGAAAAGGCTGCTAGTGCGTGCTCATCATCCGCGTACTTTGCGATCAATTTGCGGGCCATACTTCTTATGGTTGCTGATTTGTCTTCGAGTGCCTCAAGAATGTGTGCACCATTTCTGATACCATGGCACGCATTGAGCGCAAGAAATCTGTGACTAAACCCACCGGAGCGCATTCGCGAAAGTATGAATTGAGCTTTTTCTGCTGTTGTACCTTGCTGCAAGGTCTCCTTTCCGAGCTCATACATCGCCTGAACGCGATGCCTGTGAGTCGCCGTATCCAAGAACTTGTCGAATTCCGATGCTGCCTTGTTCGGCGCATACTTCAAAACATGCTTCCAATCAACAGATTCTCTTGGCATGGTCGGCTCCAAAACAGCTAGCTCAGACTACTTATACCCACCGGATCACGAGCCTGTCGCAAAATGAACAAACGCAGCGATCTCCTAAACCTTAAATTGATCGTTTTTTCTAGATAACTCAAGCATCCGCGTGAACAATAACTTGACGATGTTGGCGCGACTCAACGATGAGGACTGTCGCATGAGTGTCATCCGGCAGCGACGTCGGCAGCCATCTTGTGATTGGCCAGGTTCTTAATGTAGTACGCGGAGAGATCTTGAGCGTAAGCAATGGTGAGAAATGTTCGCCGAAGATCGTCATAAACTCTATTTGTGCTTTGCCCCTTCATCTGCTGGTCAAACTAGGACTGTCGTAATTGCAATCTCCTGACAGGAAAGCATTGATACTGAATACAATGGCGTACCTTTCAGAAGTTTATCGTCGAGTGTAGACATATCGGAATTCATCCGATACGAGTACATCGGTTTTATCGTAGACAGGACAGTGACGTACGTTGGTGTCTGGAGACATATTATAGCGAGCCGTGCCCCCAACCAGGCCTTTTATATCTGTATAGGCGCAATCGGCGCCTTCCTCGCTAATTAACCCATACTGCGGCATATCTGCCGTGATGATTGTCCCCTGTTCGATGTATCTCAGCGGATATACGACCCGAATCATTTTCGGTGTGTGGAAAGGCATGAAGAAACCAATTACAGCGCCGGCGAGCGAGCACAGGACAACTGTCACGAGACAAATTTTCAACATACTCCATCCTTTTTCGGGCGGGGCGGGGCAAAGCAGCTAGACTGTTGGTATTCGTCAAGGTGTAGCTGGTTCTGGCTTATACAATCCTCACGACGCCTTATGATTGTTATGCTTATAAACGATCAACGTTCCAATAACGTTGCAAATCGTTCACGTCACCAGAGCATGAGCGGTTTATCCAAATTCGCTTCGGGAGTTTTACCTATCTAAAGCCCCCGCCCGCATTTATCAATTCGCCTGTAATCCATCCCGACTCATTCGAAGCGAGGAAAACCACAGCCTTCGCAATGTCATCCGGTTGTCCCACTCGTCCCAGTGGTGTTTGCGCAACCACGCCTTTTGCAAAATCACTATCGATAAAGTCTTGCGTGCCTTCGGTCTCCACGAGGCCGGGATTCAATGCGTTCACTCGAATTTTCCGTTCACCCAGTTCTCGTGACAAAACACCCGTTATCACGTCGACGGCTCCCTTGGTGCCTGCGTACACAGAGTACATCGGTGGAGTGATGCGAGACACCAACGAACCGATGTTGATGATGCTCCCTCCCTCGCCAAGATGTTTTATGGCAGCCTGAGACATTAGAAGAACACCCAAGACGTTGATATCGAAAATGCGCCTGTAATGCTCTTCTGTGACCTCTTCAATTGATTTCGCCTCGTAGACTCCGGAGTTGTTGACCAGAATGTCCAAGCGACCAAATGTTTTGATAGCAGCGTCTACAATTCCTTTGGCGTCGTCACCTTTGGAAACGTCGCCCTTGACGGCAACAGCCTTGCCACCGCCCGACTTGATAGCGTCAACGATTCTGTCCGCGCCCTCTTTGCTCGAGGCGTAGTTGACCACGACTGATGCGCCAGCCGCGCCGAGCGCCTTTGCAATTGCAGCACCGATTCCTTTTGAGGCACCGGTGACGATGGCAACCTTAGCTTCTAACATGCTCATGTTTTACTGTCCTTATGAAGTCTATAGACAGAACCAGGCTTTGAGACAAGCGCCACAATTGACCGGTTGTCTAAAATCTGTCGAGTTTAGTCTACTAAGAACGGAGTACAAGTTTGGGAACAGTAGATTTCTTTAACACCGTCGCGAATTCAACCTAAAGTGCTGGTTTCAACGGAACCGAATTTTCGTTTACTTTCTCTCGCGACACTAAGCCTGGCTCATCTCCTGAAACTTGATTTGCTAAACTGGCATTGTGACCTTTCGTGCGGACCCGTCTAGACACTTGAGCCCCATTGCCAAAGTTATGGAGACATTATATCTTTCTAGGCTATCTTGAACAGCGGTATACAATACTTCGTGTAGACACCAGGAGCTCATCCATGGAAGAGAAGAAACCCTATAAAACTGGCAATCCAGCCCTGAACGCGAAGACCTTCGATCAATTCGAAGATCAGGCCGAACTCAGACGTGGTGAGCAGGGGTCAGGCGTCGAGACCGGTGGGCGAATGACGCTCCAGGGCACGGTAGGCAAATGCTACCTCCTCCTTGTCACAACCGCTCTGTTTGCTGGTTTCACGATGCACTACGCTAGTGCATCACCGCAGGCCGCATTGCCATTGGCGATAGGTGGTGGATTTATCGGTTTCATTCTGGCTCTTGTAATTATTTTCAAACAGCGAACCGCGCCGGTTCTGTCGATGTTCTATGCGGCCTTTGAAGGACTGTTTCTTGGTGGGCTTTCGGCGAGATATGAAGCCGACTTTCCTGGCATTGTTATGCAGACAATTGGCTTGACTGGCGGGATCTTCTTAGCTCTTCTGTTTGCATATTCATCAAAATTGGTCAGACCATCTGAGAAT
>CAZISK010000273.1:0-8958 GCA_964541355.1 uncultured Candidatus Obscuribacterales bacterium | reverse complement strand
GGTCTGGTTGTATTGCGCCCGGATGGATCACCAATCTGGGCGGTGAAGCCGCCGATAATCAAGACAACCTGATGTCCGAACTCCTGGAAGCGCCGCAATTTACGGAAGACAACCGAATGCCCAATATGCAAATCGGTCGAAGTCGGGTCAATGCCCAACTTCACCCTGAGCTTGCGATCTTGCTTTTGAGCCGAGTGCAATTTCTTGGCGAGCCCGAGGATTCCCTCAGGAAGGATCTCCGCCCCCCGGCCAAGCTCTCTTGCCTGAGCCAACAAGTCCTCAGGGATTTGTGCTTCGCTGCCGACATCATCCAGTTGTGTACTCATCGCCTTCGCTCTTGGAATCAGGAAAACCAGAGCAAGTTTAACAGCCCCAATGCCCTCATCGCCACCAGCAAGCGGCTAAGCTTTACGAGAGCGGTTAAAGGAGCGATGAAGCTCCCAACCATCAGAATGATTTCAACTCAGATGACTATTTCTTTTTCTGGTTGTTCGGACCCGGCATTGGCGGTGCTACTGCATCAGGCGTCGGTTTTCTCTTCATAGCGTTGATGCTTTGCTTGGCAAGGGCCACATCCGCCGAACTGCCTTCAGAGCCGATTGCATACAGGAATTTGCCCTTGTCCGATGGCGTGAATACCGTGTATGCCGACAGCTTCGACTGCGGATCCCGGTCTTCGAGCACGATTGAATTGCGGCCGTTGATGTTGACGATGCTCAACGATGGATTGTTGGGCGGGAAGCTGGTTGTCGTACCGGACATGATCAACGCGCAGGCGTTGTCATAACGGGCTTGCTCAGCTGCATTTCTGCTCGGTCCTAGCCTGCCTGGTTTGGCAAGAACTGCGGCGAGGGCCTTTTGCTGCTCACCATCAAGCTCTCTACCTTCATAGATAGTGACGCGGCTTGGTGAGTTGTCGACTTTGTATTCCTTGCGCACCAGCGTACCGTCGTTGGGGTCGACCTTTTGCTCTTTGAAGCGGGCGGGCAAATTGAGTTCGCCAACGATGTTACCGTCATTTTCTTTGGTCAGATCGATTTTTTGCATAGGCTCGGCCTTAGGTTGCGCTGGAGGTCGATCGCCACGTAACGGGCGCCTGAAGATACCCTGTCTTTGCTGGGCTTCCGGCCCGGTTGTTTGAGTCTTGACCTCTTGAGTCGGTGGCGGTTGTCGTCTGCGACCCAGACCGGCCAAAAGACCGAGGCCTCTGGGCTCAGGCGGCGGCGAATATGCTCCCAGCCTGTCCGAACCTGGCTGTTGGAGATCATAACCGCTTGCCTGTCTCATGGCCGAATAAGTCATGTTGCTCGGTGGCGCTCCATAGACCTCATTCTGAACAAGGCGAGCCGACCGGCTCTGACCTTGATAGCTGGTGTCGACACGCGGAGTGACCATGTCAGGTCTCGGCATCGGCATCGGTGTAGGAATAACCGGTGGTGACTGTTCAATCGTGACCTTCACTGGTGGTGCAGTTTCAGTCTGAGTTGCTGTAGTCTGAGGTGTCTTAACTGACCTTGATTCGGGGCTCCAATACGGATTGGAGTCGATCACTGAAGGGGTGCCGGATTTTGAATTTGATTGATCATTACTAGGGGGTATATCCCAGCCCATGAGTGCGTCCCTCTCGAGAAATAAATACGCTTACGTTGGAAGTTTAGGTAAGCTTCGCGTCAATCGCCCTTGTTTTTTGCCTTCTAACCAAACGGCTCAGCGGTTATCGGGCATTACCAGAACTGCTGTGAGAATACTTTTAGTAGTGTCGTTTGCACAATGCGGGAAATACGCCGCCGATTTTAATTATTCCGAAAACGCGCCTCAGTTCAAGATCTCCAGATTGAATATATTTGGTCACACTCTTTGCAACTTTTGATATTGTCCGATTTGGACACGAAATGTTCACAAATGGATCACACGGAAACACAGTTCTGCTGGTGGACTTGTCGATTTTCGACTTGTGAAAACGCGGTGAAAAGCACGTCAATATCATCGTGCAGATCTATTCTATATGCACACTGAGCCTGATGAGGATGAAGACAATAACGCAAGCGCCACTAGCAGGAAGCAGGAAGTCCGAAAAAATTTCTGTCCACGAAACTTTGCACGGCTCTATGTTTGCTTGTTAGAGCAAGAGCGCTGAGATAAGATCACTAGTTTGTCTCTACACAGATAGCTCAGGGCGCAACGGGGTGGTATCAGTCCATGGCAAGCCAATACAATCCACAGGATATTGAAGAAAAGTGGCAAAAACACTGGGAAAGCATAGGTATTCACCGCGCCGAGAACGACAGCAGCAAACCTAAGTTTTACTCACTGGTCATGTTTCCCTATCCATCGGGCGATCTGCACATGGGACACATGCGGGTGTACACCATATCCGATGTCATTTCGAGGCGCATGAGGATGCTCGGTCATAACGTGCTCAATCCCATGGGTTGGGATGCCTTCGGGCTTCCAGCGGAGAATGCCGCCATCAAGCACTCCTTGCATCCGCAGAAGTGGACCAAAGAGAATATTCGTTTCATGCGCGACGAGCAGCTAAAGAAGCTCGGCACGAGCTATGACTGGCAAAGAGAGGTAACGACCTGCGACCCGGACTATTACGGCTGGACGCAGTGGCTCTTCCTCAAGTTTTTCGACAGGGGTCTGGCAGTGCGCAAAGAAGCACCGGTGAACTGGTGCCCGGAGTGCCACACGGTACTCGCCAACGAACAGGTCGAAGACGGAGCCTGCTGGCGCCATCCCGAGACCAGGGTGGAACAAAAGAAAATGAGCCAGTGGTTCCTGAAAATCACGGACTATTCCGAAGAGCTGCTCAAGGACCTCGAAACGCTAACGGGTTGGCCAGAGCCGGTCAGGATAATGCAACAGAACTGGATCGGCAAGTCGACAGGAGCGGAGCTTCGTTTCACTGTCGAAAGCAAACCCAATGTTCAGATCAGCGTGTTCACAACCAGACCTGACACCGTATTTGGTGTCAGCTACGTCGTGCTTGCTCCTGAAAATCCGCTCGTTCAAGAGTTGACCAGCGCAGATCGTCTCGAGGCTGTCAACAAGTACGTTGATGCAACGCTGCACAAGACGGAGCTGGAGCGAATGTCGACCGAAAAGTCGAAATCCGGCGTGCCGATCGGCAGTTTTGTGATCAACCCATATAACGGTGATGTCGTTCCGATCTGGGTGGCAGACTACGTTTTGATGAACTATGGAACTGGCGCCGTCATGGGCGTTCCCGCTCATGATGAGCGCGACTTTCAGTTTGCCAAACAGCACGATTTGCCGATTAAAGAAGTGATCTCGAAGGACGGTCAAGCTTCGCCCGAACTCAAGGAGGCTTATACGGAGCCCGGAAAGATGATCAATTCCGGCGCATTCAACGGATTGAATAGCGTTGACGCCAAAGAGAAGATGACCGACTGGGCAGCCGATCACGCTTGCGGCTCCAAGCGCGTGCAATGGCGATTACGAGATTGGCTGATCAGCAGACAGCGTTACTGGGGATGCCCGATTCCGCTTGTTCACTGCGATTCGTGCGGTATAGTCCCGGTCAAAGAAGCTGACATACCGGTCAAGCTGCCGGTAGAAGGCGTTGTAATAACCGGTCAGGGCGGCTCGCCACTCTCCAGCGACCAATCATTCCTGAACACTACCTGTCCATCATGCGGCAAACAGGCGTTGCGCGAGACCGACACGATGGACACCTTCATCGATTCGAGCTGGTACTTCCTGCGCTATGCCGACGCCAATAACAAAGCAGAAGCATTTTCGCGCGCCGCCGTTGATTACTGGATGCCGGTCGATCAATACGTGGGCGGTGTCGAGCACGCCATTCTGCACCTGCTCTACAGCAGATTCTTCACTAAGGCCTGCCGAGACGTCGGTCTGCTCGAGGCGAGCGAACCGTTCGAAAATCTTCTCTCTCAGGGCATGGTCACAAAGTTTTCGGCTCAGTCGGGTCGAATTGAAAAAATGTCCAAGTCGCGAGGCAACGTGGTCGGCACAACCGACTTTTTCAAACGATACGGCGCCGATTCGGCGCGCCTCTTCACCCTTTTTGCTGCACCTCCAGAGCAGGAGCTGGAATGGTCGGAAGAGGGTGCAATCGGTCAATACCGCTTCCTCGGTCGCATCTGGCGCATCGTGAGCGAATTGATTGAGAATGGCGTGGTTGCTCCGTTCGATGGCGAAGTCAATCACGAAAATCTTGACGCATCAGGAAAAGCCTTCCACAAGCTGGTTCATAAAACGATCAAAGCGGTTTCCACCGACCTCACTCGCGGTCGCTACATTTTCAACACCGCGATCGCTCGTTGCATGGAGCTCGTCAATGGAATGTACAAATATGCCCAGGAGCTTTCCGGCAAAGGCACGGACGGTAACGGCAATGGTAAGACGGAAAAGCCGGTCGGCGATCAGCCGAACACGCTTTCACCTCGAGGCGAAACGCTGTCTAAAGAAGAGCGCGATCTGCTCTCTTTCGCCGTGAAATCACTCCTGCTCGTGCTATCGCCTATGGCACCGCATATCACCGAAGAGCTCTGGCAAAGGATCGGCTATATCAAGAAGACCGGCGATTCAATTCACATCACCGCCTGGCCTTCCTTTACCGAAGCGCTGACAATCGATGATGAGATTGAGCTGGTTCTGCAGGTCAACGGCAAGATCGTCAATAAGGTTCCGGCTCAGCGCGGGCTCGAGAAGGCGGTAGCGGAAGGTCTTGCATTGAATGACGAAAGGGTAAAAAGCAAGATCGACGGGCAGTCAATACGCAAAGTCATTGTCGTTCCAGACAAGCTAGTAAATATAGTGATTTAGACAACCAACAACCTGCGGTTTCATTTAACCACCTGGAGCTTTCGATTATCGGACTGCCCAGATCCTGGGAAAATAGAGTGCGCCGCCAGTATGGCGGCGTCGTGTTTGCGGTTGAGAAAAACGTTTCCCCAGTCATGTAATGTGGAACTGTACTTAATGTATTCTCAATTGGAAGCACTTCACAGTTCTCTGCGATCAGGTGCAGGCAGATATGCAGCAATATAACCAACCAGCGGACGTCACAATCGAAACCAGCGGTGTAGTCCCAATCATGACGGGGCTAATGTGTTTCTGCATGGTCGTCGTATTCGCGATGATGTGCCAGAATCACATGGAATTTTGGATGACACACCCCTCTTTAGAATCGTGGACCCAAAACAATGCTTCGGTAAATCCAGTTACCATGGCGACATGGGTAAGGGATCAGAATTTCTCGAAAGTCTTCTCTCAGGTAGCAATGGCCAGCATGGCATCGCTCACCGGATGGCAACTGGCGCTTAACGCTTACTTCACCTGGGTTTTCGGAAGCACAGTCGAGCAGAAGCTGGGTGCGTCTCGATATCTGGTGCTTTGTATGCTCGCGATTATCGTCCCCTACACTGTGGTGATATGGGATGGCTACACTCATGCCGACAGCGTCAGCTATTACTACGGACCGGTCTACTTAATCCTGGCTCTGTATGGTTCGGGTCTGGTCTTCCCGGAAGAGAAGAAGATCCGCCAGTGGTTCCGCAAGACCCGAGGAGAGATTTTTACCCGCACTCCTCGAGGCGACTCCGCCTCTAAGTTCAAAGTGAACACCGGGCTATTATCAGCCGTTTTCATTTTGTACGAAGCGGGCTTATGGTATTTCGCCGCGAAGTACACACCGACCTTCCAGACTTTCCATCTCTGGGGCATCCCGGCGGCTCTCTTGGTAGGCTATGGCTTGACCTACTTCCTGGTCTGGAGCGCTACAGGCGATCTCAGAGAAGGTCCTGTGAAGCTTATGTGCATCCGTAAATATAATGAGACATTGAAGCTGGATATCGGGCACGACGCTGCTGTGAAAACTACGGCGATGGCTCTGGGGCTGCCAGAGGACCGGGTAAAGCAGTGGGTGGCAAAGCAACGCGGCAAGATGAAAATTTCTTAGTATTCCCTACCGCTTTTCATGTGAGTATGGAATAACTTGGAATGCTCCTGACTAGTGTTAGAATCAGGCGCCGAGTCAGTGTGCTCGGTTGATTTGAGACTTTCAAGTCATCTGGGGTGACGCGTGACTAAGCTCAAGACGCCGGCTGAAATGACAAAATCGATGGACACGACGCCGATCAGTCTAGACGGTGGTCAAGATACCACCATAGACCGACTCGAGGCGACGCTCAAGGAAGATTCCTTGTTAAAAGTGGTGGCGCAGCGCATTCGCTGGAAGCGAATTCTGCAAGTCATCATGGACAGCGTGCTGATCGCCAGCGGATTTGCAGCCGCCTACCTGATCAGATTCGACGGTCACGTGACCGAACTGTATCTGCGCCAGCTCACAACCCTGGTACCGTCGGTGGTGCTGCTGCAGCTCACCTGCAACTGGACCCTCGGCGTCTACCGCAGACTCTGGAGATACACAGGGCTCACAGAGGTCATGGAGCTTGGGCTCTCCGTTCTTTGCGTGACCACTATTATTTTGATTGCCCGCGCTTTGGGTTGGTTGTCCGTCGAAAACAACCACCTGTCCTATGGCATCATCTTCGTCAATGGCGGTGTCGCCTTTCTATCCCTCACAGGTCCGAGAGTGCTTCGCCGCCTGATGACTGAGCACAGTCAACGTAGGCACTGGAGACAACCGGTGCGCAAGCGCGTGCTTGTAGTCGGAGCCGGTGACGCCGGCCAGATGGTTCTGAGAGAGCTCAAGCTCCGGTCCGATCTGGGCGTCGATGTAGTGGGACTGATCGACGACGATCCGGCCAAGTTGAGAAAGCGCATCGGCTCACTCACCGTATTTGGTACCACGGCAGAACTGCCGCGTTTCATTGAAAACCTGTTCATCGACCAGGTCATTATCGCCATGCCTTCCGCACCACCATCGGAAACGCGCCGCATTGTCGAGATGTGCAGAGAGGCAGAAGTAGAGACCCGCATCCTGCCGGGACTTTTCGAGCTCATCGACGGCAAAGTCAGCATCAATCAGTTGCGCGAAGTATCACTTGAAGATTTGCTGGGAAGAGATCCGGTCAGCCTCGATACGGATTCGATCTCAGGCTATCTTGCCGGACGAAGCGTGCTGGTCACGGGAGCCGGCGGCTCCATCGGCAGCGAACTGTCACGGCAGATCATGCGCTTTAAACCATCGCGACTGATCCTTTTGGGTAAAGGCGAAAATTCAATCTTTTCGATTCAACAAGAGTTGGTCCGCAAGACGACCGGCATCGAAATCGTACCGGTCATAGCCGACGTGCGAGATACCGTCCGCATGAAGTCAATCTTCGATCAGCACAAACCTCAAGTCGTGTTCCACGCAGCGGCACACAAGCATGTGCCTCTCATGGAATCCAACGTGGCGGAAGCGGTCGCCAACAACGTTTTCGGCACGAAATGCGTAGCCGAGCTCTCGGCGGCGTCTGGTGTAAAGACCTTCGTATTGGTCTCGTCTGACAAAGCGGTCAATCCCACCTCCGTCATGGGTGCCACGAAACGAACAGCCGAGCTCGTCATTCAAGATCTGGCACAACTGACCGACACCAAGTATGTTGCAGTAAGATTCGGCAACGTCCTTGCCAGCAGGGGAAGCGTTATTCCGCTTTGGAAACAGCAGATATCTCAAGGCGGACCAATCACGGTCACGCACCCGGAGGCGACCCGCTACTTCATGCTGATTCCGGAAGCGGTTCAACTGATTCTGCAAGCCGGCGCAATCGGTGCTGGTGGTGAGATTTTTATCCTTGACATGGGTAAACCGGTCAAGATTCTCGATCTGGCCAACGATTTGATTCGTTTCTCAGGCTTGAGTCCAGGTGTTGACATTGAGGTGGAATTCATCGGGTTAAGGCCTGGAGAGAAGCTTTATGAAGAACTATTGACCGAGGAGGAGGGTCTGACAAAGACCGTTTACGAAAAGATTTTTGTCGGACAACCTCAACCAATTGACCGCAATGATCTGAAAACCGTGATAGACAGACTGAAAGCAGGCGCGGCCGCCGGCGACGACGGCGGACTGAGGCAGGAATTAGACAATCTTGTCGGTGGCTGTCTGAAACAGATACAGGATGTTATAGAGCAATGAGAGTTAGAATTCTCATCAATAACCAAGGATATTGTTAACCAGGTAGCCCGGGAATGAGCGATAAAGAAGAGCCGGCAAGCGCAGAGCTGGTGGAGAAAGTAAAGATTGTATTTTCACTGCTTGAACAGGCCGGAAGCGTCCTGGTCGCTTATTCTGGAGGTGTCGACAGCTCGCTTCTTGCCTTCTATGCAAGAGCGGCGCTAGGCGAGAATGCCAAGGTCGTGATCGCCGACTCTGCCAGTCTCGCCCTGGAAGACCTCGAAGCCGCCCGAGCGCAGGCGATGCTATTCGAATGGAATCTGGTCGAAATCAGCACCGACGAATTTGAAAATGAAGATTACCTGCGCAACGATGAAATGCGGTGCTTCCACTGCAAGGCGACATTGTTCAAAGACCTGCATCAGCTTGCACAAGAGATGGGCATCGCTAACATCGCATATGGCGCCAACCTGGATGACGACGCGGACTACCGTCCCGGTCAGCTTGCCGCTCAGCAATTCGGAGTATTGGCACCATTGCAAGAAGCAGGTTTGTCCAAAGCCGAGATCCGTCTTTTGGCTCGTCGCGTCGGGCTGCCCTCCTGGGACCGTCCGCAAAATGCTTGCCTATCGTCGCGCATCCCAACCAGCATACCTGTCACTATAACCAACGTTTCTCAAATTGAGGCCGCGGAGGGCTATATCAAGTCTCTCGGATTTAAAGTTGTAAGAGTAAGATACCATCAGGAAAAAGCGGTAGTAGAAATCGGACAGGACGAGTTGAAGCGCCTGCAACTAGAACCGTATCTGGTGAATAAAATCGAAACTACCCTGCTAGATCTGGGCTTCACCGAGGTGATTATCGATCCGAGAGGATACAGGCAAGGCGGCGCCAACAATCGCCAGCAC
>CAZISK010000272.1:0-8979 GCA_964541355.1 uncultured Candidatus Obscuribacterales bacterium | reverse complement strand
TCATTAGGTGCAATTCGCGAAGCAACCTCAGACCTCCTGGCGTCGATTATTGGCGACGGCGCAGGACAACCACTTCGGCGCAACCCCGCGGGCACGCCAGGTTCTGGGGAACCCATGGAGCAAAATTCACTGGGCGATAGTTGGTTAAACCATGCACTGGACAATGATGTTCCTGCCGTCGATGACGACCTGGTCAGCTACCTTGAGAAGCTGTTTAGTAACCTGCCAACTTCACCCATCCCACTGGCGCAACCAGTGTCAGGTTCATCCCGCCCTCTAGCACCTGGCGAACCATAGTGGCTTAGTCCTCAACAACATTGAGGGCGACGCCATGCGTCGCCTCTACAGGCATGATTGCTAGGAGCAACGCCATGCGTCGCCCTCATAGGGCCTCAACTGTGAGGAGCCGATTTCGGATCTCCGCCTTGAACGTTCTCGGTAAGGTCGTTGTCAGGTCGACGCAATATCATAATCTTCGTAAGAGATTGGACGACGGGGAAATTTACATGCCGGTAAATGCTGAGTGCACCACTAGTGACAGCCGTGATCAAAAAGGCTCTCAACCTACTGATAATGCGGATTATAGAGGTTTTCAAAACACCGACAATCTATTGCCCTGGCTTCCGGTGCTCCATATTATTGATGACGAGTTTCCCAGATCCTGCTCTCGTTTCAATTCGAATCCTGATACTACAAATGGTGCGACTCCAGTGGCAGTCTTAGCAAAACCTGAGCCAGATAGCCAATCTAAGGAACCGACCGATGCTGCTGGCGCGGTACAGTTTAGTACGTCACATAGTCTGCAGCCGCGGGAATCTATTTCAGCACCACCGGTCGACCAAACAAAGCAGGTCTGTCAACCGGAGCCCGAATCGCGTTCTGATTCTGCAAACTCAAAGACGAATACTCCGGTAGACGTGCTCTGGGACCAACTCCTTTACTTATCGGAGCATCGCCTTGTTTCGGACATGGGCAACTCGCAGATGCGTGAACGCTGGCGCAACGCAAAGTTTGCAATCCTTATCAAAGGCAAAGAAGCGGCGGAGTATTTGATAAGACGCTTAGCCTCATCGAACACGTTCCACGCTCAGCTAGCCGCACAACTTCTTCTTGACTTGGAAACAATGGCTATTATGCAAAAGGAAAGATCGAAGCGCAGCATCAGTGTCAAAACCAGCGAACACATGAGTCCCCTTACTCTTGCAATCGGGTCTCCGGTCGGATCTAGATGAGCGGCACGCTCTACTTAGAAGATCACGACTCAAGTTTCAATATGTAGCCAGCACCGCGAACGGTAGCAATCGGGCAGGTTCCGTTTTTCTCCAATTTACGTCTGAGTCTAGCCAAACACACGTAAAGAGCTTCACTGCTTACCTCCGCGTCCGAGTCCCATAAGCGGCGAAGAAGTGCATCGGACGAAAAAATTTGGTCAGGATGACGCATGAAGAATTCTAGTAAAGTGAATTCCATCGGCTGTAATGCGGTAGGAACACCTGCCTGAATCACCTCACGATTTTTCGAGTCGAGTTCAAGCTCCCCTACAATTAGCTTAGGTGAGGCGATGTAGCTTGCTGGTCGACGTAATAGAGCTTTTACGCGCGCCATCATTTCATCGGGATGGAACGGTTTCGTCAAATAATCATCAGCACCGGCACTGAAGCCGGTGGTTTTATCATCTATTGTTGCTTTACCAGTCAACATCAATATCGGCGAGGCCACACCACGAGAACGGATTAGCGAGCATAACTCAATTCCAGTTATCTCAGGCACTTCCCAATCGAGCACGAACAGGTCGTATTCGAAGGAGGCCAGCCTTTCCTTAGCTTCCCACCCATCATGGGCGACATCAATCAAGTGATTCTCAGTCGACAGCCAAGTCCGTATGGTGTCAGCAAGTAATCTGTCATCCTCTACAATCAGAATCTTGGCCATCGCAGCCCCAAAATCAACACCCGTACATAATACAATAGACAAATTCAAAGCAACGAAATACCGTACTAATCATGAAACGATGCCATCTAATAGCCATCCTTTTTGCAGTCACATTGACCGCCACCTCGAAGTGAGATCAGATGAGTCCGTCAAGACCTTCACCGCTACCGCGAGAGTTATTCTTACTCAAGCCTGACATCGCCTTTCTCAATCACGGGTCGTTTGGAGCGTGTCCACGAGCCGTCTTCGAGAAGTATCAAGCCTGGCAACGTGAGTTAGAGTCGCAACCGGTCGAGTTCCTGTCACACACACGGCGCTTTAGAGGCTTGATGGCCGACGCTCGAGCCGCTCTGGCAGACATATCAAACATTGTGGTTTGGATCAACCAGTGCGACATTGATCCATAGGAAATCATGAAACGATGCCATCTAATAGCCTTCCTTTTTGCAATCACATTAACCCTGATTGACCCATTCGCTAGCTGCATGGCGAAGTCATCTCTTCATCGCTATCTTTCTGTTGAGTCTCTGCGGCAATTGCGCCTGTGCTTGCTTCAGAAGAAAAAAACAGCAGAGAGACGAGTAAATGTTTGGGTAGTTTCATAATCGCTTTTCGGTTACGTTGGTCTTTCGTTCCACGGTCGCATTCTCAGTTTATACGATGCAATTTGAAAGTTTTCACCATCCTTCTGCTATTTTTGATTCGCGCCCATTCTTCAAGTTTTTTTCGTCAAGGGATTTACATCGTGCGATGACTTTATCCGCTTCCACCTTTCGCCTTGTCTTAGACAGAAGTTCAGCATAGCCTTCAAGCATTGGCTGAAGCTTCACACTGTTTTTTCCATAGGTCTGCTCTTCGATCGGTAAAAGCTGTTTGAATACTCGCTCCGCCTCAGGATAGCTAGCTGTTTTTAACAGACATTCAGCGTAGTTCTCTGCGAGAGCTAAAGTTTCTGGCTTGTCTTTGCCGAACGATTTTGTGGCAATCTCCAGTGCTCGTTTGTGCGCAGCAGTCGCCAGAGAATACTTCTTCTGCATGTCGAGGCTGCCGCCGAGTTGGTTGAGATTCTCGACCGCGAGCTTTTCTTGATTCTTGTTCTGGTTGATTATTTCGAGCGACTTGTTGAATGATTGCTCCGCTTCAGAATAGCGCCGTTGTGCCATATAGCACTCACCCAGTCCCAACATGGTTTGAGCACGTCTAATGTCATTGAGCTCGAACTGTTCGGATTGTGTCACAGCCAGAAGTAGTGGAGACTCTGCGTCGACTGGCTTCCCATGTGCCAGGCTGTCCATTCCCATTTTGTAGTATTTGTCCCACAATCCATTGGAGCAACCTGAAAACAGTGCTACTGCGCATAGTGGCATGGCTATTCTCACGTACGCGCGGTTATGAAACCATTTTTTCGTGGAAATTTGCTGTTTTGCCATAGTAAACTCCAAGTGTATGTTCTCTGCACAGATGGCAGAACTTGATACGCCGACGAAGAGGACTTGATTTTAGCTAGCAAACACCACAATTCTATTGAACAGCAGAATTGCGGGTAATGGTGTATACCCCAGAGTTTGGATAAAGTTGCGGTTTGGGCTGAAACGGTGCAACTCAGTTTCACGTCGGGCTGGCGCTCACATAGCGCAGCCGATATCACAGGTGCATGACGCTCATTCTAGCGGCACCATGGCTTCTTCGTCGTGAGGCCGCATCTACTAATTCGTATTCCTCCCATACGATGGTACAAAATAGTCACTGTTCGATGTAGATAATCATAGATCTGGACTGCAAAGCATGGGGAGGCAGTTTATGGGGGAAGGTTTTGAAGGAAGTCGAACGGCTCGCCGCAGTAGTAACGCCGTTGTCGATGAAGGATCATTGACATCACACCTCGAGTGGGATTACTCGCGCATCCAAGACAGTTTAACAAGCGTGATAAACTCTCAGCAAAAAAGCGGAGAGCGATATCTCACTCAAACGAAGATAAAGTCATATCTTCTAGATCAGGGTACCAGCACTGATACCGCCATTGTCCTACAATCATTGAAGGGCCACGGGCCGACAATTGCCGGACTTGTCGACGACAGAGATGGCAATAAGCTAATACACACCAACGATCTTAGAGCCCTGCGACAATCCTATAAGGACGGTGAGAAGCTCAGTCTCGATAATAGACGTTTTATAGCCAGGCAGGGGTCTGTGACTTTCAGTTTCGGCTTTTGGAGAGAGCGGGCCTTGAATTCATCACTTTCATTGTACGGGCCGGCGATACCACCTTACATTTCCGCGGACGGAGTGACTCAGGCGGCTGGTGTCGGTAACTGTCATTTCGCAGCTTCGTTAACATCATTGGCAGCAGTCAACCCTTCAGCCATTCCTAAGATGATTCAGGAAACTGCTGATGGATACACGGTAAACTTTCCTGGTGGCAATCCCATCAAAGTGAAAAGACCGACAATTGGAAGACTCTTTGAGTACGATCAGTTATCTCCATATGGCACGTGGTCATTCATTCTCCAGGAAGGATATGGAAGTCGCTGTAAGTCTGGAGCTGGTGTGGAAGGTGCTGGTGGATCTGCTTTTTATCATGGCATGCGCATTTTGACCAATGGTTCGGTAGACATTGACAGCAACTGGTGCACCACTTTTGCCACCATGAATAAGAAGCTTAGTGATTGCTTCAAAAACGGTCGTCCTGTCGCTGCTGGCATCACTGGAGAATTCTTCGCTCCACTTGGACTCTCTGATAACAAGGAGGACAAAACTGGATTGTCGTGCAATCATGCATTTGCCGTCATCGGTTACAGCGCGAACAACGAGCATCCCGAATTAGGCGAAATCACCTTGAAGAATCCAACCGGCTATTTAGCCTGGGACACTCCGCCAGCTGGTTTCAAATCTCTTGGTGATGGTAAGTTTCAATGCAATCTACGGACTTTCAGCAGTACTTTCTCCGAATTAGCATATGCAACCAAGGCTCCATAGTGTAGCTTAGCCATAACTCGAAGGTGTCAAAACTGAGCTAAGATCAGAAACTTGCAGGACTTTTGTCGCTTCTACAGATTTTGAATATGTCACGATAAGATGATTGAATCTTGGTCTCGAGCGTTGCAGTCCACTAATTACGGTATTGCTATAATCTACTTGTATGAGACGGTCATGTGGTCACATTCTCGGGTCATCAAGACTGCTGATCGAGTTTGAAACGAAACTGGACCGCCACCTCGAAGTGAGATCAGATGAGTCCGTCAAGACCTTCACCGCTACCGCGAGAGTTATTCTTACTCAAGCCTGACATCGCCTTTCTCAATCACGGGTCGTTTGGAGCGTGTCCACGAGCCGTCTTCGAGAAGTATCAAGCCTGGCAACGTGAGTTAGAGTCGCAACCGGTCGAGTTCCTGTCACACACACGGCGCTTTAGAGGCTTGATGGCCGACGCTCGAGCCGCTCTGGCAGAATTCACCGGCACAGAAGCGTCCAACTTGGCCTTTTACCCCAATGCTACTTGTGCACTCAATGTCGTAATCCGCAGTCTCGAGTTCCAGCCTGGCGATGAGGTGTTAACCACCGATCACGAATATGGTGCTCTCGATCGGACCTGGCGCTTTCACGGCAGAAAAAACGCCAAGCGACTGGCCAACCAACAAGACTCGCAAGAGTTTGTACCGGTCTACAAACCTCACAAAATACTATTACCTGTCAAAACTCACTATGAATTAGTCGAGCAGCTCTGGAGCTCTATAACAGAGCGGACACGGGTGATCTACTTCAGCCACATCACCTCTCCGACGGCATTGATTTTCCCGATCAAAGAAATCTGCAGGCGCGCGCGAAAGCACAATATCCTCACCATAGTTGATGGCGCACACTCAATCGGGCAGGTGCCACTTTCTCTCGAGGAATTCGAGTGCGACTTCTTTTCCAGCAATTGCCATAAATGGTTGTGTGCTCCAAAGGGATCGGCATTCCTTTATGCGCACCCGTCCGTGCAGCACCTCGTCGCTCCCCTTGTAGTGAGTTGGGGATATGAGCCGGAGACGCCTGGCCGCCCTCGCTTTATCGAAGAGCATGAATGGCTGGGAACGCGTGACATTTCGGCCTATCTCACCGTTTCGGAAGCCATCAAATTCCAGCGGGATTATGATTGGGAGACGATCCGGCGCCAGTGTCATGACCTCGCCGTGAGGACGAGGGAGCAAATTGTCGAGCTTACCGGACTGCCTCCCATCTGCCCGGAAACAACATCCCATGCGCATTGGTTCGAGCAAATGTTCGTCGCAGAGCTTCCACCCGTCGATCCTGACGAGCTGAAGCAACGCCTGTACGATGAATTTGCCGTCGAGGTGCCAATCATCACTTGGAATGACAGGCATTACATTCGCGTCTCGATACAAGCATATAACAGTGAAGAGGATACGGAACGCCTGCTTGACGCGCTTAAAGTACTTCTGCCGGAAGTTGGCAGCGCCACTATAGCTGGTACCAAGGTTGCTGCGGCAAGTGTACGTGACCGCGTTCCTGATTCCGAACCGGGCGAACTTCATTGAGTCACTACAAAACCGCCATTCAGTCACATCTCTATTTGCCGTGGCATTTCTAGATGTGATTTCCGGTGCCGGAGTTACTGCTCTGATACATCGTGACTGGTGCCGTTAATGCTTAAAATTCCAACGACGGGTAGAATTCGTTAAGGCGCTTCAGTCAAAGCGCCTTAACGTCCTACCCCATTTTGTTCCTATCGGGTGGTGTGGGCCGACAGATGGAATCGAAACTATTTTTTGTTGTTGATGTTTTTTACAAACTTTTGAACAATCTCATCGAAGATCACCCAGGGGCCAACCTCTTTGTCTCCTTCCGGCTCGATTGCCTTTGGATGGGAGTTGAGCGTGGACGATTCGACGGCTCTACCGTCACCAAGCCCAATCTGCAAGTAGCCGACTTTGATTCCGCTGTACTTGCCGTCTTCTCCCAGCCAGGTGTGATCGGTCAATTTCCATTGCGCTTCGATGCCAAATTCCGCTAGATCTTTGACAAACTCGCCCATGACCTTATTGAGGGCATCGGGTTTGTCTTGGAATTTCTCTAGCAGGTCTTGAATCGCATCTATGTTGTACAGATTCGGATTGAGCATATTCTTTTCGAGTTTGGACAGGAGCTCACCCTCTTCCTTCTTCAACGTACCGTCCTTGACTCGTTCTTCAATCTTTTTCTGTAATTTCTGCAATGCTTTCTCGAAGTCTTCTTTTGAGAATTTTTTATTGTCCTCGGCTTTTTCGATTTTCGCTTCACCCTTCAGTCGTGGTTTTGATTCAGAATCATTTGATGCTGTTCTTTGATTATGATCACGCTGCCTTTCGGCAACATTCGGCTCTGAGCTGTTCGGCTTTCCTTGATTGTGTAATTCATCCTTGGGAATTGCTTCGCCTGAGCGCTCGATTCTTCTTGGTATTCGATCGTCCCATGGATCGCGTCGAGGCGGCGGATTTTTCTCAGGATGCAAGTCCGGATATTCGAGTTTGTTGGTTGGTTTAGGCTCCGGCGCATTGGTGTATCTCACCATCCAGCGACGGACGTATTCGAAGTCCTTTTGAACGAGTTCAGGATTTTTCGTCCTCGACCGGCTGACATCTCGCTGCATGCTGTATGAAGAAAGGGGCTCATCAGGATTCGTTGAAATGTCGACTGCGATGCCATACCAGCTGAGAGAAAGTTCTCCATCACTTGTGTGCTTGATACCATCCTTGGTGTGTATCTCGTTTTCACGGACACTGTATGATGCGTTGATGCCGCTCTTTTTCATGTCGTCGCCCAGTGCCAGCATCACTTTTGACAACCCCTTTGGATCATCCTTAAACTGCTGCAACAACTTTTGAACGTCTTTGAGATTGCCATCAAGAATGGCATTCTCAATCCTCTTCAGAGTGTCACGTTCTTTATCCGTAAGGTCTTTCTTGGGATCATCGGTCCGATTGTTAACTTCCTTTCTGGCTTCATCTACTTCTTCTGATTTGAGCGGTTCTGCTGCAGTAATAGGAGCTGTCTGTTCTAACTTCTCCTGCCTGACAGTCAGTGGTTCTCCAACTTCTTTGCCGGTTTTCTTGTCCATCAGGACGACATTTTCATCGACCGCCATGAACAATTTTCCTTTGTTAGGAGACTTCTCCGAGTAGTATGTTGACGTCACGCCTAAGCGATACGGGGAATCTTTCATTAGTTCCTTGATTTTATCGACTGCTTCATCAAGCTTGTCCGCTTTGCTTGCCGCGTTGAAAAATTCTTTGATTTTAGCTTTGTCCGAATCAGAACCGAAGCTGCCAGACTTCAGTATGTTCGCAATGTCGGAAATCGTCTTGTCATCGAGCTTAAATGCAAATTTCTCTGCTGCGGGATTCTCCACATCAGTCGTTTCATTTGGTTTGGCCGCCTCAGGGGAGATTGGGTTAAAAACAAGAGTGTTCGGACTAGCATCAGAAGACGGTTTTAATGTTGTTGATGCCTGTCGTGGTCCCCATACGTCTTGAAGCGCATCTTTCCATGATGGACTTTGTTCGTTGTCGGGATACTGATTTCTATCATTGGGTTGAAAAAATTGTGCGGTAGTCATCAGTCGCTAAACCTCCAAAGAATCTTTCCAGCGGCGCCACATTCGACATTAGTGGGCGATCATGACACTGCCATGACATGATACTGAACGCGATTTGTCACTCATCGGTCATTGCCATCCCGGACAAAATAAATGCGACGATCTGCAGAAAAATCAATGAAATGATACACAAGAGATTTAGGTCACAACGGCGAGCACAACGGATCCTCAATTAAGCGGGTACTGATTGTACTTGATGGTTTCGAATATGGGAACAAACTCGATTCGTTGAATCGAGCGAGAAAAATTGCGCTTCAGTTCGCGAAGCACCAGTTGCAAGTCTTCCTGAGACTTAGTTTCTACGCCAATTTCGAAATCCCATAGTCCAATTGTTTTGATTAACCAGGTGATATGCCTGTGGTTCCTGCAGAACTGATAAAGTTCTGTCTCTAGATTCGGATGCAGGTTTTGAC
>CAZISK010000271.1:0-8988 GCA_964541355.1 uncultured Candidatus Obscuribacterales bacterium | reverse complement strand
ACCCGAAGCAGCCGCAGCTTTGCCGAACCGACGCCTTTCCTGTGCCGATTGCCGACGTCACCTGGGGGCGCCTAGCTGTGATCATCGAAGAGGCGGCCTCCCGTCTATCGAATGAGAGGAGCCAATGAATGCAACTAAGCCTTTGAGAGTGGTCCTGATTGGGTTCGGAGTTGCCGGCTCCGTTTTTCACGCCCCATTAATTACGTCCACCGACGGATTAGAGCTAAGCGCCATAGTGACGGCCAACGAAGAGCGCCGCGCGAAAGCCTCCAGCCAGTATCCGGATGCGCTCTTACTGAAAGATGTAGCCGCGGTCTTCGCGAATCGTGAGCACTACGACATTGTCGTTATTGCGGCTCCCAACGAGCAACATGCTCCACTAGCAAAGACCGCTCTGGGTTTTGGACTTCATACGGTAATCGATAAGCCTATGGCCGTTTCCGTTGCCGAGGCAGAAGAGCTTCTTTCATATGCTCAGCGCTCCGAGGCTGTCTTGACGGTATTCCAGAATCGGCGATGGGACAACGATTTTCTTACAATACGCCATTTGCTCTCTCAGAAGGCGATTGGCAAAGTGATTCGCTTTGAATCACATTTTGAGCGCTGGCGACCGGTGGTAAATAAAAGCGCATGGCGAGAGCAAACTGATACCAGTCTGGGTGGTGGTCTTCTCTTCGATTTAGGCAGCCACCTAATTGACCAGGCGCTCGTGTTGTTCGGCGAACCTGACCACGTTTATTGCGAACGAGAGAAAAGAAGAGAAGGCGCTGTTACCGACGACGACACGTTTATCGCCATAAAATTCAAATGCGGCACGATCGCCCATCTGTGGGTCAATTCTCTGTCTGCGATTAGAGCGCCCAGATTCCGCATTCTTGGATTGGAAGGCAGCTATCAAAAGTGGGGACTTGATCCGCAGGAAGACGCATTGCGCAAAGGCGAAAGACCAGTTGCTTCGGACTGGGGGAAGGAGCCGGAAGAGCGCTGGGGCGAGTTGGTTACTGACTATAACGGCAACCCGATTGAGACTCGCCTGGAAAGTCACCGCGGTAATTATCTAGCTTTCTATCAAGCCTTCGAACAGTCGGTGCGAACAGGGTGTCCGCCGCCCGTCGCGCCGGCGGATGCGGTCAAGACTATGCGTGTGATTGATGCGGCGCTGAAATCATCCGAGTCTAAGATTCCCGCAACAATCTAGGGCAAAAAAAAAAACTACATAATAGAGGCTCCCGATCCTTTGAAATAGGCACGTCTCACGGAAGAGAAAGTCTTGACCGCTAATGTCACAAATCTGCATAAGGTCACAGACTGGCTCTTTCGAGGCGGACAGCCGAACGAGGCTGGACTTCAGCAACTCTATGATTCCGGTATACGAACCGTTATCTCATTTCGATGGCACCAGCAAGTGACCGACTGGGATCGTGATGCGTGCGAGCGAATCGGTTTGAAATTCTACGCAATCCCGTTGACTTACACGGTGGTGACAAAGATTGCTGATGCTTCGCACTCGAGAATCTTTGCATCAACATTCAATCGAAAGCGATAGGGACGCTGAAAGATAGACTTCAGAAGCGGCCTGACATAACTGAGCAAACCGTGCGCGTGCTTCTCCTGCTTATCCGGCTCCGTGACTGCATGGCTAGGGGACCGACGCCGACATCCAGCGCGAATGGAGTACCATTGGCGGTGCCTAGATCGATTGATAGACTACGACCATGGGTTATCGTTTCATACGCGAGTCTGAATCGCTCAGCTGGACTGTCTGGCAACAATCCAAGGCACTTTGCAAGAAGATTGCCTGTTTTGTATATTCATCTTCAGCTGCTCAACGCGCCGTTTTCTTAAGCAAGCGCGTGAGTTCGCGGTCAAGACTGTTGGCGAAATTACGCTTCTCTTTGTCGCCGAATGGTTTGTTGAAGGTCTTGATTTCGCCCGTCTCTCTCAAGTCGTGAGAGAGATTGCGAACCGAAACCCTCTCATTGATATTGTCTTCTGAATAGATATCGCCTCTTGGGTTTATTACCACGATACTGCGCTCTACCAGCCGAGCGGCAAGCAGGATGTCTTGGGTCACTACCAGGTCTGTTGTATCTGCATTAGTGGAAATGTAGTCGTCTGCAATATCGGGACCAGCCTCGACCAGAACGGTGCTGAATAGATCCGTCGTCGGAATACCGAGCGGCTTATTGGCGACAAAATTCGTCTTCACCTTGAGGCGAAGAGCTGTTTTGATGATTAGGTCCTTGACGGCTCCTGGACAGGCATCCCCATCTACCCAAATCGTGACCATCTGTTTTCTCTAGGATGTCTAGACTGTTTAAGCATATCCGATCAGATTGATACGGTATCGCTATATTCAAAATGTGTGTAGGAACTTTCGCTCTTTGCTCGAGGTGCCACAAAAAAAGAGCCGCCCGGGCTCCTGGATCCCGGACGGCTCTTAGCTTCGCGAATTGAACGATCGTCAACTGGATAGGGAAGGGGGTCTATGGATCCATCCCGCATTTTTCGATAGTTCAATTGCAACGATTGTTATGACGGATGCATTGCGCATAACCTTTCTCAAAGTTATTGCAGCTATCCTTCTCATCTGCTTGAATCAATGATTCTGAGTTTGGTGCTAGGTGTGCAGATGACCTACTTCGAGAGAGACGTTCGATTTGTACGGAAAGGATTTGTTTGGTGCTCTCACATCTCTGACTCGTGTCGATGAAGCGTTGCTGCGCTTCCGTCTTTTCGTTTTCTTACCTCCCTTCTTGCTGACCTCCAATGATTCAATCATTGCTCGACTGAGCGTAAGGAAAACGTCAAAATTTCCTCTCGGAATCTTAAGACTTCCTTGCGCTTGTCACCCCATACTGTGCCTGCGTTTCGTCAATCGTTGAATTTTCAAAATGGTTGTGGCAGACTTTTTCCTTTGAGACTTGATGTTATGAAGACAAACGCTGCTCGACTGTTGGACAAGTTGGAAATCAAATATGATCTTCGAGAGTACGAAATTGATGTCGAAGATCTCTCTGCGCAGGCTGTTGCGGCCAAGATCGGTTTTCCGATCGAACAGGTGTTCAAGACGCTCGTGGTCCAGGGTAACAAGAATGGAGTTTGTCTCGCCGTTGTACCTGGAGATATGCAAGTCGATCTGAAGGCGTTAGCAAAAATCAGCGGTAACTCTGACGCCAAGCTGGCTCCGCTCAAGGATGTCGAGGGGCTGACCGGATATATAAGAGGAGGAGTTACTGCATTGGCTTGCAAAAAACCATATCCGGTTTTCGTGCATGAAACTATCGAGCTGTTCGATCAAATTTCTATCTCTGCGGGTCAAAGAGGCACTCAAATTTTAATTTCGCCTCAGGATTATCTTTCCGCGGTTAAGGCTACCATCGCAGAGATAGCCAAGGACGAATAAATTAAATTTCGGCGGTAAACCCGTGGACAGTTGGCACTTTTGGCTTTCTTTGCAGTGAAAGGCGAGCACTTTAAAGGTGACGGGGTATATATGAATTGAGCTGGCCTATGCTTATCTCATCTCGTGCAAGTGGCCAAACTTGCCGAATGTCTAATCGGTAATTCGGAGGGGACAGAACTATGGACGAAAAGACACGTAGGCAAATGGAACAACAAGCGCTTGCGCGACAGGATAGAGAGCGTGCAGAACGCCGCCAGAAAGAAGAGCAAGAGCGCAGACGTCGCGATGAAGATCATAATCGCTTCCGCATGCAGCAAATGGCTATCGAGAAGCAAAACGACAGCAAGCGAAAAGAAGAGCTTGAAATTTCCAAGAAGAACGACGCATTTCTCGACGAACTCGAAGCGAAGAAGAACTCAGCGGAGCGGCAGGCATTCTTGGATCAACAGCAAGGTAACAATAACACCTGAGTACTGTAAGCCAACGAATTTTTTAAAGACACTATATTCGGTGCCGTAAATGCGGCATCGAATATTTGTTTTTTGCTATTGCCAGGCATCTTGATGTGAATAGTCGTGACAGGATGCATTTAATGTTGTCCGAACTGGAAGGCTACCCGGTATCATGTCTCAATCTTTAGAATCACCTTGACCAATTGTCAGGGAGGAAGGACGATGATGCGGAAAATTGGAGCCGTGATTGCACTTGTTGTCATCGCGGTCGGCGTCTTGTGGTTGATTCCCGGCGTTGGTCTTGAGAAATGTGTTGCACGAGACCAGAACGAAAGGAGCAGTATGAAAAAGATAACGACGATCTACGACTACAAAGCTAAGACCCTGGATGGCAAAGAGATTGATTTCGATAAGTACAAAGACCATGTTGTTCTGATCGTCAACACCGCGAGTGAGTGCGGATATACGCCTCAGTACAAAGGCTTGGAAGAACTCCACAAGAAATATTCGCCGCGTGGATTAGCTGTTTTGGGATTTCCTTGTAACCAGTTTGGTGCGCAAGAGCCTGGCGATAGCCATCAGATCGCCAACTTCTGCGAGAAGAACTACGGAGTCGATTTCCAACTTTTCGAAAAGGTCGACGTCAATGGTCCCGCCGCGCATCCGATATACAACTACCTGATTTCGGAAGCACCGGAAGGAAAGGGAGAGGCGATCAAATGGAATTTCACGAAATTCCTGATCAACAAAAAGGGAGAGGTGGTTCATCGGTTTGATTCGAAAGTGAAGCCGGAAGACCTCGGACCCGAAATTGAAAAGCTGCTTTAGAGCCGGCTTTGCGAAACGAAAGTATGAAAATGCCCTTCAGAACGAAGGGCATTTTTTTGAAGTGCAATCTGGATAATGATCTGTAGCTTGAAACTTGATCGATGTATCTTCAATCGACGCCATCAAGACGGTGGCTCTAAATCGGCTGGACAACTCGTGTCGCAAGAGCACATATGATCCTTCAATGCGAGAAAAGCGAGCCTTTCTTAAACCAGTGCGGGCACCGGCACGGGTAGCGGATTGCGCTCTTCGAATTGGCGTTGATGCCAGTAAGGATAGATTGGAGTTTTATCGCTTGCAGCATCCAATCGGGCGACCTGGTCCGGCGTAAGATGCCAGCCTACTGCACCGAGATTCTGACGAAGCTGCTCTTCATTGCGTGCGCCGATTACGATGTTGGCTACGGTCGGCCTCTGCAGGAGCCAGTTCAACGAGATTTGCGGAATAGTCTTTCCAGTCTCTTTGGAAATCTCTTCGAGAACATCGACAACGTCGAAGAGATATTCATTATCAACGGGCGGTCCGTAGCTTGCCGTCTCGTGCAGGCGGCTGACCTCCGGCAGAGGTGAGTTGCGGCGTATCTTGCCTGTCAGTCGTCCCCAACCCAGTGGGCTCCAGACCATCGTCGCCACCTTCTGATCAAGAGCCAGCGGCATCAGCTCCCATTCATACTCTCTGCCGATCAAAGAATAGTAGGCCTGGTGAGAAACATACTTGCTCCAGCCGTATCTCTCGGAGATGGAAAGCGATTTCATCAGATGCCAGCCCGAGAAGTTAGAACAGCCGATGTACCGGACTTTCCCGCTTTCGACGAGATTGTTCAAGGTGCTTAGAACCTCTTCGATTGGTGTAATCGCATCGAAACCATGCATATGATAGACGTCTATATAGTCAGTATTCAGGCGACGCAGGCTGCCTTCCACGGCACGTATGAGATGGTGGCGCGACGATCCTAGATCGTTGGGACCGTCATTCATTTTGAATGTAGCTTTAGTTGAGATAATTACGTCGTTGCGGCGCTTGCCGATTGCTTTTCCCAGAATCTCTTCTGACATGCCGCGTGAATAGATGTCCGCCGTATCGAAAAAATTGACACCGGCTTCGAGGCAAACATCCAGCAGCCGCGTCGCTTCGGCGACATCCGATTCGCCCCAGGCCTTGAACAATGGCGTGCCACCACCGAAGGTGGCTGCTCCGAAACTGAGAACTGGCACTTTGAGTCCAGAACCACCTAACTGTCTGTATTCCATCTCTTCCACCCTCGTGTCAAAGCCCGTGCGTCACAACAATGCCGGGCTAGCTCTTGCACCCGTGTCGCTATCTTCCCTACCCACTGCCGGGCGGCAAAAATAAGGTCTTTTCAGAGGCGACGGCTTATAATAGACCGGTCGTCTAGCGATGTCAACCAGGAACTTATTGTCAGCACAATTGGTCTTGAGATCTGGCGAGGAGCCAATAAAGACGGATTACAGCCGTATCAAGTTGGCAACAGGCTCGTTGCGGACAAGATTTAATCATTGCGATTGAACTTATGGATGCCATCCGACGTATTAATAAGTAGATAGTGAGTGGAGAATGTGTCTCGACTCGCAGCAGGGGGACGAGTGAAAAAAAAGCATCTGGGGTGGATGATCCTGAGCGCAGCTGTTGTAGCCGGTGTCTCTGTCGCAAGCCCACCTGGCGAGATTGCCTATGCGCAATCCGGGTCTACTGAATTGAAGAGCCAGGAGCCGGTTATTGACAATACACCCACCAGGCTCAGACGACCCGGGACCGGTCACGATGATGATGATATACGTGTCCAGCCAGATGTATGGACCAATGCCGATGGTCGACCATTTTCTCTAGGCGTCGAGAAAAAGGAGTTCATGCCCGGCGATGAAGTCAAAAATCTCTTTCCGCCTACTGCACCGCCCAGGCTGGGAGCGGGAGTGGGAGTGAATGCCAATACAGAGCGCCCGCCATTTTCCCTGGGCACCCAACAGTCTGGCCTCTCTTCTGGTACCTCGTCCGACGGCTTATTCGGCGGCGCTTCAGGCAATGGCTTGCTTGGTGGTACTCCCGGCACCGGACTTTTCGGATCCGCCAACAGCAAACCTC
This sequence comes from uncultured Candidatus Obscuribacterales bacterium, assembly GCA_964541355.1. Taxonomy (GTDB): domain Bacteria; phylum Cyanobacteriota; class Vampirovibrionia; order Obscuribacterales; family Obscuribacteraceae; genus JADYXR01. The sequence goes on along the minus strand of CAZISK010000271.1, from coordinate 2,202 downwards.
CTTTGAGCGGCTCGGCCACCACATCTGTCAGGGTATTGGCTGACTACGACATAGAGCTGATTATCGATCAATCGCTTTCCATGCAAAATATGGATTGTCCAGGGGGACTGTCCCGTTGGGATTGGGTCGGCGTTCAGACTCGCCAGATGGCGGCCCAGATAGCCCCGTTCGTTCCGAGGGGGATGACCTTAACTACATTCGCTTCGCAGTACAGAGTTTACGAGAATGCCTCGCCTAGCGACATTACTCAGATTTTTCGCAGTCCCAACTTCAGCAAGGGCACCCGTCTCTCCGGCCCGGTTCGAGACCGATTGGGCAACTATCTCCAAAAGCGTGGATCTGGGTCCCGACCTGTTCTGATTGGCATTATCACGGATGGTGTACCGATTCCTCGCACGGAGCGCACCATGGTGGCAGATTCGATCATCGCCGCATCCAATCGAGTAAGGGATCCTCGAGATATTACAGTTGTGTTTTTTCAGATCGGCACCGCGGGTAGGAGATTCCTTATAGACGTTGATAACAACCTGGTTTCCTATGGCGCGAGATACGACATAGTCAGGGTCATACCTTTTGAACGACTTGTGTCGGTCGGTTTTGCACAGGGGTTGGGGGACGCGATCAAAGAGTTCGCATCGCGCAATCGCGATCGCTAACACTCGCAATCGCTATGCGCGCAATCTCCAACGCTCGTAATTGCCAACGCTTGCAATTGCAAGTGCTGGCAATCCACAGGCAAGGCGGTTTACATTGAGGAACATCAGGATCCTCAATTTGTCGTTTCTTTGAACGCCCAGGTTGGGCCAGTTAAATTAAGACAAGAGCATTCAACATTGACCGAGCAAACTGCCGATGCCGATAGAGCTTGCCCGTGCGCTTGGAAGGAGGTAATATGCTTAAGTCGTTGAGACAAGGATTATCCGCACTGTCCGTAGTGGCAATCGCAAGCGCCGGTCTGGCTATGCTGGCCTCGGCTGATGTTTTTGTAAATCCTTAACTTCATGCTGTCGCCTATTTGCAGGCAGACAATAGACGGTACTCTGTGACAGAGTACCGTCAAAACTGTGCTTGAAATGTGATGATGGATTGAGCATTTGCTATCATCTCACTTTCCCGACGCACAGATAGAGGCGATATGCAGAAACAGATCAACAAGTTGCGCTGGCTTGCTTGTCTTTTAGCAATCTCAGGCATAATGCCGTTGAATGCGGCTCCGCAAAGCGACGTCGACTCCTGTCGAACTTTTGTGCAGAGATTCTACGACTGGTATGTCCCGGTCGGCGGTCGAGAGCCCAACTGGAGTTCGCTTTTCTCGGAAAAGAAAAGTGTATTTGCTCCCAGCTTGTTTCAATCCCTGAAAGCCGATAACGACGCGCAAGCGAAGGTGGAAGGTGAGATTGTCGGTCTTGATTTTGATCCGTTTCTCAACAGTCAGGATCCTAGCCAAAAATACGTCGTCGGCAAAATCACGCAGAAGCAGGCCAGCTACTTTGTCGATATTTACGGCGTCAGAAACGGAAAGAAGGGCGCGAAGCCCGATGTGGTTGCGGAGCTGAAGCGCAGCGACGGCAAATGGAAGTTCGTCAATTTTCACTACGGCAAGAGTGAATTTCCTGAAAATGAAAATCTGGTAAGTGTGTTGAAATGTCTGGCCGGAAGTCGGGCGAAGACAACCAAATAGTAGGCTAATCCGGATTCTTATTAGTTGATGGATATCCGGGTATTACATCCGAATCGATCATTCTCAATAGATCTCTGAGATGGAAGGTCATTGACTCTGCTACTGTTGAGACGTCAGCAATCATGCTTATCTCGTCGTCGAGGTCGCTAATTGAAATCGTTTTTCGATTGCTGGCTACACCACATACGATATCAATTTTTTGGATTTCTCGACGAGAGCCGTGGCGTTCCAGGTGACCTCTTTCGATCCATAGCTTCTCTAATAGCTCTACTCGACTGAGTTCTTGGCCCGGAGCCTTTGAGTGAAAAAAACGCCAGACGCTCTCGGGATAAACAGTGTCTGAATTTGTAGGTCTTCCGAACAGCTCGGCAAGAACGGTAGGGTTTCCCGTCGGTCTGCGCTTGGCGCCGCTTTGTTGCTTCAACGAGTATGTGGACATACTTGCAGATACAACGCCCGATAGCATCTGATTCAGGTTGCCTGGAAAAGCTGGGTCGTCATTTGAAAAACCAAGCACCGAA
>CAZISK010000270.1:0-8991 GCA_964541355.1 uncultured Candidatus Obscuribacterales bacterium | reverse complement strand
CAGGCAGTGCCCTTTGTCTGTCTCCATGTTCAATTTCAAGCCGTTAAGCTGAGCCAGAGCCGCGCAAATTGACCAACGCAGATTATGCGCTACATCGTTCTCATTGTTCGGTTCGCTCGGTTGCTCAAAGGTTATAGTGATATAACTCTGTATCTCGTCGACTCTGCATTTAACTTCAATAATGCCGCCAGCAGGTGCGTTTTCCGACGCCATTGACAGTAGTTCGCCAAGGAGACGCTCGATCTGTGCCGAATCACCTGGAATCGTCGTGTCATCGCCGACGTGCGTAGAGATAGAAACCGCTCTGGACTCCAGAGCATCATCGACTGAATACCTCGCAGCGTCCAGAACTCGGGAAATCAGCACGGGATCTCGCCTTGCTTTCAACTTTCCTGACTCAATCATCTCGAGGTCAAGCAAATTATTGATCATCGAAATCACGAAAGCGGCTGTCGACGAGCAAGTTTTCAAATGTGCATCGGGATCTTCCACCGGTCCAATCGCCCCGGATGACAGAACGGAAAGGGTTGCGCTCAATGAGCTGAGTGGTGTTCTTAGCTCGTGACTGACAATTCCTACAATGCTCTGACGAAACTCCTCGTTACGACGGAGGTCGGAAGCCGACTTCGCAATGGTGGCGTCCAGCACCGCGATCTCGTCTTTCGCATGGGAAGGCGGCGAAAGCGGTCGGTCCGCCATCAGCCTCCAGCCGTTATCCAGCACTTTGTCGAGACGAGCGGCAATGTCTCTACCGAAGCCAAGCACCAGAACCAGTGATCCCAGCGTCACGAAGGAGCCGAGCACCAGCACACCTAGAAGGTTTCGCAAAACTGACTGAGTTAACTTCGGAAGCTCATTGGCACGTTGACTCTCATTCTCGAAAAACTCTTGTGGCGTTTTTCTCAGCCCGTCGAGGAAAGTTGCGCCCCTTCCCATTTGAATACTAGTAATTGCTGATGTCGATGCACCAGGCGGAAGGCGCTCAAAAAGCCCCTGAACATGTCTGGCAATACTAATTCGCTTCCTGAAGGCATCGACAAGACGTCTTTCCTTTTGATAATTTTTCGTAAGCAGGCTCAAGCGATTGACAGCTTCCATCGCCTTTTGATCGCTTTCCAACCTCCGCGCCTCGAGCGCCTCCGACGGATTCAGTTTGTTAAGAAACACCATCAGCGTGCTTCGGCTGATCTCACGTCTGTAGGTATCGACCGTGACAAGGATATCCCGGCTGTGCGCCGAGGATTCTATCTGCCGCTGCGCTCGATCGAGCTCGACTCCAATAGTCAGGAGAACCGCCACCTGAATAACAAGCGGCGCCACTACTACTAGAATTCCTTTATCGACAACTCTCATTGAATTTCTGGGTTCAAACTAACTACATGTTGTTGGTTGCCCCTGAAGGTGGTATAAAGACCGCCGGAGATGTTATGGCTAAATTGTTGATCGTAGACGATGATACCAACCTTTCGACCGCCGTCGTCGATTGGTTGACCTCATCTGAGCATCATACGGTTGATGCAGTAGAGGATGGTATGGAAGCTCGCGACATCCTCGACATGGTCAAATATGACCTGATTATCCTCGATTGGGACCTTCCCAGAATATCCGGAATCGACATTCTACGCCGTTTTCGCTCAAGGGGTGGAACCACCCCTGTTCTCATGCTGACGGGGAAGAGTACCGTAGTGGACAAAGAGAGCGGGTTTGACTCCGGCGCGGACGATTATTTAACAAAACCATTCCATCTCAGAGAGCTCTCCGCGCGCGTTAGAGCGCTGCTTCGAAGACCAACGCAACTCTCGAGCGACGTTTTGAGGGCAGGCAAACTGACGCTCGATCCGGTCGGCTTTTCGGTATCCAAAGGCAAGGACCCGGTCACGCTGTCCAAACTAGAATTTGCAGTACTGGAATTTTTTATGCGACACCCCGGCGAGGTTTTTAGCGTCGACGCATTGTTGGAACGCGTTTGGCCTTTAGACTCAGAACGCTCGCCCGAAGGTGTAAGAACGCTGATCAAACGACTGCGCGACAAAATTGATTATAGTGAAGAGACACTCATTCAAAACGTCCACGGACGAGGCTACAAGCTGGTAACGCCGCAAGAATGATGGATCAATCAGACAAGCTTCAGCCGAAGTGCCGACCAGTCATCGTCAACTGAAATAATGGCAACACCTTCAAGACCGAGCGACAGTGCGTATTCTGCAATACTATCGCGGTTGATGTTCATCGATGCAAAGGAGATGCAGCAAAAGATAGTGCAGGAGGTCGACGCGTCTGGACTGCCGGTCATCGACTTCCTCGTAGCCTAAGTCGCGGAGCCGGAAGGAATTATCGATTTACCGATATCGTTCTTGCGCAACTTCCAGATTTCACCATCAAGAAGAAAATGGTGAAGATTCACGAACGAGTAAATAATTGCGTTGCCGAATTGAAAGGTAGCCAATTTGAGAAAACTGATGAGATGCGGAATGCCGATGAACAATAGAAGACCACCGGCGATTAACATGCCATAGTATTGCCAGAACTGTCCGGTTTTGAAAAACTGATTCGCGGATATCGCTGGAATCTTTCCTTCGCCTGATTCTTCTTTAAAGCGAACGTAAGTAGTGATAAGCAGATACTGAAGACAATGCAACATCGGCACGAGCAATAGAAAGAGCTCGAGCCGCATCCCAACGGTAAACCAGATAAGCTGTGCCAACACGATGATGTGCACCACCAGTGGTACCTTTTCAGAAATACTTTTCTGGTACACTGTCATACCGACGTACACGAGACAGCCCATCGCAACCGCGAAATAGGCAAGAAGATAAGACCAGAACGGATAGTTGAACATCGGCATTTCGATGCCAAGAAAGTAATTGCGATGAACCATCAATTCGTCGCCGATGATGTATAAGACAGCCGAAGAATATATAGGCAATCCAAGGCAGACACGGAAAACTTTGTTGACCTCAATTCCGGCTCTGCGACAGAAGATCAAAGAAATGCCGTACGATTGCCCGGCATAATGATAAGCCACCGTCAGAAAGTAGGCTTTGCAAAACCAACCACCCAACGCAGCTGGGTAAATGAATGTCGCAAAAAGTACAGCCAGCATTATTGCCGGCAACCAGATGGCGACGATCGGGTAACGCTTGACCTCATCCATACTTCGATACACACGATGATATGTCGCGGCGTAATGTGGATAATTGATGAACCACGTGGAGACAATGACGGCTTGTACGACGTTTGGATGTATCTCGAGGAACGGGCTCGCTCTGTCAACCGCAACGCATATTCCGTAAAGGATGATGGAGACGCCACCCAGTAAGAACATGTCCGCAAATTGGGAGAACATGGAAATCTTCTCCCGTTTCGGCAAAATGGCATTGGCTCCGGTCATCTCTAAGTTCACCTCTTCCAACTTTATTTTACCCCCATTGGTCGGGATCCACGCTGATCGGGAAGACCGAATGCGGCTCGCGGGTGCGTTTTTTAACCCGGCAGAAGTGGTATAAAGTTGAAAGGACGACACTGAAATCGTGTCTGCTCTTGCAACGACGACATGCGATTCGAACACAGCCAGACAGGACCAAGTAATGGTCAACGACAACTTTAACAAGTTCGACGCACCTGACAATAGCATTGATCAGGTATCTGCGGTGCTCTCTGCCGATGCGGAGCACAAATCGCTGGCAAAAACAACCACCAAAGCAGAGGATAGCTGCAGTTTTCTAGACTTAAGCGCTTCGATTGATGGAACCTCATCAGTCTTTCAGACAGCGTCAGATCAAAGTGATACCATTGATGGTGTTGACCGCGATTGCACCGGAACCACGGACGAAGAGACAAAGGATGGCGGTACCGACGAAAAAGTGAAAGATCGCAAACCCAATGAAAAAAGTAAGGATGGCGGCATAGATCCCCGAATGAAATCAACAGACGTACCACAAACGACACCGAAGGCGGACGCGGAAAACAAAGTCGGCGCTACCCGTAATGGCAAACTATTGCCGGAGCGCCTTACCGAAGAAGAAGCAAAAAATCCCATTTTCAATCAGTTCAGTCGTGAGACACTGGAAGCAGCGAGGAGGGAGATCAACGAGCTGGCAACCGATCCCAAGACATCTATTCTAGAAGCAGCCAGGAACAACAGAGTTGTCGCATTCGGAGAAAAGCACGTCTCCCCCAACCCTCACCGCGAGTTCGGTGCAACCATAATGGCCGACCTGCATAAAGCCGGAATCACGCACCTGGCTATTGAGGTCCCCGTCACGGCTAAAGACGCAATAGAGAAGTTTTGGGAGACCGGAAAGATTGATAAGAAGGATTTGCCGAAAGATCTGCAGCATGCCGATTTCATCAAGTTGCTGACCTCCGCGCGCGATGCCGGTATCAAACCGGTGGCGGTTGATCGTGCACGGCCCAACCTTGAAAGAGAAATCGACGCTATTCCCTTCGGTGGCTCAGAGGACGGCAAACGCAATGACCTCGAAGCGGTGCTCGCCAGACTGGGTGGTCCGCGTGATAATCATATGGCTAAGAGTATCAAAACGATTCTGGATGCCGACAAGAACAATAAAGTAGCTTTCTGGGTAGGCAGCGACCACCTTGCCGACCCGGAAGGGCAGGGCCGCGACAATCTCGCCGTAGAACAGTTAAGAGACAAGTACGGCTTCAAGGTAGCCGCATTTGCGGACGAAGGCAGCTATTATCCTGATACCACCGTAGCAAGGCTGACAACCGGTTTAACCAAAGATGTCGTCATACCTATGGCAAAGGCCAAGCATTTGGGTGGATTAACAACTACCGGAGCCAGTGCCAATTTCGCACACGATCACTACAAGAACTATCAAAACTTAATTATCTATGCTAAAAGACCGGTCAAGTGAGTATACGTATGAGGTATCTTCACTCCGGTATGTCTTTGGGCGGCTGTAGCCCCAATTTTTTGTAGGCACCGCGCCTGATATCACTTGCGCGCTTATATAGTTCGTTTGCCCCTTCCGTCATGCCTACTATGGACATGTGAGACGCTATCACCTCCGCCATCCAGGCAGAGTAGAGATTGTTATCGCCAAGTTCGAGCTCCATCGCATCAAGCGCCTCCGTCGCGACCTCCAGCGAAGGCTCAAAGACACGATTCTGCTCGTGCAGGTAATTTATTCGAAGGAAGCAAATCATATTGACAAGGCGCCGCTCGCGGGTCATTACATTGTATTGCTCACGAATACTATCCGCCTTTTCGTGGTAGCTTCGAGAGCCAGGCTTGCCCAGGATCCACAAGAGGGTGCCTAACGCATGATAGCCACGGAACTGCTGAATCGGAGGCAGGTCCTGCAAATGCTTATTGCAATAATCTATCGCTAGATTTGCTTGCGCCTCGCCTTCCTTGATGTGACCTTGAAAGATTGAACAGTTTGCCAATCGAATAAGAATATCCCACTTGTTGTACTCATCGTATACAGCATTCTTGAGTCCGCTTTTAATCAGCACTTCCGCGATATCGAATTGACCCGCGTCCATAAAGGCGCCTGCCAGGTTAATGACGGGCGGATTGGAAATATTAGCGTTGATCAATGATAGCGCCTTTTTTCTCAACTCCCTGGCGGCATTCAATCTGTTCTGTTGTTCGAGAAAGACGGAGTATAGAACAAGCGCGTGGACACAGCAGGAAATTGCTCGCGCGCGCCTAGCCAAACGGATCGCATTCTTGTAAGCGGCATGCCGTTCTTCAGAAGTGAGAAACTTTTGCTGCGCGTATTCAAGTATGGTATTTGCCACCTCCGCCTGACCTGACGGTGGAATTTTCTCTCCGTATAGCTCGCACTGTTTTACAAACTCCTTGTATTGAGCGTACTTGTGCTCTCTTAGATACAAGACCGCTGATTCATGGTACGCAGACACGATGAGAGGATCCGGCGGCAAGCGCTGGTCGTCCCAATATGCGATAAGAAGTCGGAGTGTATCGAGCGCTTGATCGTATTTTAGTTGAGCCGCTTGAGCTCTTGCGATCCAGATCAGCGCAGTCGCATACTGAGCTTCGCCCCCTTTTATCGTGCGGCTTGCCGCCAACGCCCGGTTCAGAACTAATTCTGCTCTGGACGGTTCCCAACTGCGCAACAGAATCATGCCAGCAGCCATTAGCTCCTCATATGAATGACCGATTGCGAGTATTCGCTTGGGCTGCTTCGCAGCTTCACGAAAATTTTCAGTTCTGATGTATGCATCAGCAAGGAACCTATAAAATCGAATAAGGTCTTTCTTGCTGGGAGACTGTTCGCGGATAAGGACTGCGTCCCTGGCAATCTTCACAACAGAAAGAGCCGGATCGCCAGATTTCAACATGAGCCCACTGATATCGAGAAGATCCTCGCCCGCGCACTCCGCCACTTTGGCAGTCAGCCGCTCATCGGCAACGCCGGCGTTGCGCGGTCTTCCAGTCAACGCCTGAAAATCTTCTTCCAACAGTTGCTGCGCTTGTTTTGGACGATTGTGCTGCGAGTAGAATTTTACCAAACCATGCAAGATTTCCCGATAATCACCACTAGCGATACCATAGGCATGCCGACCTTCCTTCAAGGTGGATTGCCAGAGCACCTCCATCAGCCTGAAGGAGACATGCTTCTCGATGTTCGAGTTCAGTTTTTTAAGCGAGTCCAATCTGAACTTCTGTGACGCTTTGCTCGGATCGGAACCTTCGAGAAGTCTTAACGTTCGTTGTTCGATATTCTGAGGCAGATCCTGATTCGACGGAGTAGCACCGTAACAGCTGGAGAGCAGCATGAGACAAGCGAGATAGGCAACCGCCCCCTTCACATAATCTGATCCGTAAAAAAGATCGGTCATTAACCCTTTACCGGCTCCCAAAATCAAATTGTTGTAGCATAATCAAGTCGACTCCGGCTTGGGAATCCGCAACCAAAATGTCGCGCCCTCACCTGGACTGCTCTTCACCCCTACAGTGCCTCGATGCGCTTCAATAATAGCTTTGCAGATAGCTAAACCTAAACCGCTTCCTTTTTTCACATCATAATCTTCCCTGCTTATCTGCTTGTACTTTTCGAATACTCGAGCGAGATGGTCTTCCGATATACCCGGACCTCGATCGATAACGCGTATCTCGACAAATTTATCCTCCTCCGACGCTTCGATTCTTACTGTGCTTCCGTCATCGGAAAACTTGACGGCATTCGAAAGCAGATTAATGAGAACTCTGATCAGCCTCTCCTCATCTGCATACACCTTCATTGAAACTTCCTCGGTTTGAACAGTTACTTTCTTCGACTCAGCACTGCCATGGACCGCGCCGATCGCGGCTTGAATCAAAGCGTTGACGGATACTTGCCGTACTTTCAGATCCATCTCGCCCGCTTCCAGTTTTTCGAGGTCAAGCAGTTCATTGATTAAGGAGATGAGGTGTTTGATGCCGTCTTGCGCCCGACCAACCGTGCGCGATAGTTTTTCGGAAGTCTCTCCGTATGTACCATTGGCCAGAAGTTCAAAGGTGGTACCGAGCGAAGTGAGCGGACCACGCAAGTCGTGACTCAACATGGCGACAAAGTCTTGCTTGTTGCGCTCCAGCCTCTTATACTCGGTTATATCATGACCAACACACATGATCAGGTTTTCAGCCGGCTCAAAGACGATAGACCAGAGGAACTCTTTATACGCTCCGACGCCGGTTCTCATCCTGGCTTCGAACTCTTCTTTCTGACTCTCCTTAGAAGCACTCTTAATCAAAATACTCCACGCTTCTCGACTGCTCTGGTCAAGAAATTCGGCAAAATGCATTTGCAAGACATCGTCGCGTTTGTATCTGAGTATCTCCTGAAAAGCGCGGTTGGCACGTGTAATTCGGCCTGTGAGATCGAGAGCGCAAATGGCGTCGGCGGCGTTGTCGAAATTTGCGCGCTCGCGCTCAAAAGACTCCTGAAGCGTACCGACTACTCGATGAAATACCTCGTCGAACTCTGCAATCTCATCATCACCCGCAGCAGAAGGAAGCAGCTGCCGACCAAGCGCGATTCGCATGCTGTTTTCTTTGAGTGCATTGATTCTTTTCACAATGTCTCGACTAAAAAATACAGGCAGGCATATCGTAATCACGATGTTACCGACGATGGCGACCAAAACCCATATGTGCATCAGTTGTTTCGTTAAATCCTGTTGAACTTTGTTATTCGCATCCAGTCGAGAGCGATATTCGTTAAGAATTCGCACACCCTGGCCGCCCTCCCTCATTCGGTCTTTCACCAAAACGGCCAGACGAATCTGCTCCGGTACAGAAATACTGGACTTTAACTTCCGTTGGTATTGCTCAGCATTCTCTCGAACCTCAACAAATCCAACCACCATCTTGTTTATCTTGCTCACAGCCTCCATCTGCTCCGGATTGTTTTGATCGCAGGTGGCCTTGAGATCACTGACTATTTGCTCAACTGTTTTCTGCTTACGCTCTAGTTGTTCTATAATGTCCGGCCCGCGCCTGAATCCCCACTCAGTTATCAAAAAAGTCATCTCATCGAAAACAATAGTGGTCTGGAGCAGCATCTCCTGGATCAACTCTGCTCTGTGATGTTCAGCCACATCAACTTCTGATCTGTGAATAATCCACATAAAGCTGGTCGCGAACAAAACCTCCAACACCAGAGGAATTGCAACTATTGCCAGCCATTTATGAAAGATTCGCATAGATAGTCTATTTGGAGTTAGCAATCTTCAAGGTGAACCAGAAAGTAGTCCCCTGGCCAGGTACGGATGACACACCAATTGTGCCACCATGCGATTCCACGATCGCCTTGCAAATGGACAGTCCAAGTCCCGTTCCCTCCTCGCTCGAATGTCCCGCCTGCTTATATCGTTCAAAGATTCTCTCGAGATCTTCCTGTTCGATTCCAGATCCCTCATCAGTTACTCTAATTTCAACATAGTCATCCTTTCTGTCGCAGCTGACGCGTATCGGCTTGCCATGAATTGAGTATTTGATGGCATTCGACAGCA
>CAZISK010000269.1:0-9040 GCA_964541355.1 uncultured Candidatus Obscuribacterales bacterium | reverse complement strand
GCTCCGGATTTTTTGTCAAGAAAGCGTCTCCGGTTGGGTGGCGCGGCTAGTTTATCTTTGCAACCTGAATTTCCGTGTTGGTCAGCCTTGCGTATCAACCGATATCGGCGATATGATGTCCGTTTAATCGCTTGACAATTGAGTCTGAGATGGTATGAAGAGTGGCTATGCGAAACGGTTTTAGCCTATCTTTGCCTGGTCTTCAGACTTAACCTCTTTTGCGATATTGTGGTGAGCATTGACGCGAGTCGTGCAGTTGACAACAGTGCAATGCGACATCATATGTGACACCAGTTACCGTGACCCAAAAAGCTTCTCGATTTCTCGAATTCTCATTGTTGTTCCTTCTGTGGACGCACTTGCTTGCGATGGTGTCGATGGTTGTGTGTCTTATGCCGGCGATGCCGGGATCGTTCCTCTGCGAGCCGGACAGAGTGGCATGGATCGCGGAGCACCCCTGGCAATGGCACATCGGCTGGATTCCGTGGCACTTGGCTGCGCTCTCCGATCTCGTGCTGGCATTCGCTTTTCTTCGAACCAAGTGGATTTCAAAGCTGGCTTCCATGTTTGTTCTGGTCATAACGATTCTGGCTGTATCGATTGAACAGCCCAATGAATTGTTATGGAATCTCGAGGGTGTTCGCTTGGCGCGACTGAGCACAGTCGCTGGCAACCTCGCTTATTATCTCGGACTAGAGGTGTGTGTCTATCTTGAGGTGTGCGTTTTCGCCGCAGCGTTCTATTCCCTTGCCGCGATTGGATGGAGCTGTTGTCTGGCCTGGGCTAACACCTGGTCTCGTCCTCTGACCTACCTCTCCGTTATCAACTGGCCTCTCATGCTTGTGATGGCCATTGCTCCTGGATTTGGCGTTCCGCTTGCAATAGTGAATGCAGGCACCGGAGTTGGTTTCAATATCATGGCACTATGGATGGTGCTTGTGCTGGAACGTGTTCTGATGCGTTCGCGGCCCGACGAGAAGCACGGTCGCATGATGATATGGAAACACCCCTACAGTGGGCTAGTTGGAAAAATACTCGGCGTGCTTGCTAACAGCAGACTGCTTCAGTATGTGGGTGAGTTCGTCCCCTCCGTGACGCTCGTGAGCGACATTGAAAACGTCGTTTACATCAACTACTTGGTGGATGCCGAGAGTGTCGAAAGTTTAGTACCCCCTGGTCTTACGCTTCAGAAGATCGGTCCTGAACAGCGCTATGCACTGTTTTCCGTGTTGACATACAGGCATGGCAGTTTTGGTCCGCGGTGTTTCGGCCCGTTGCGAAAGTTCTGTCCATCACCGGTTCAAAGTAACTGGCGCATTCATGTGATTGACTCCGCCGGCACTCCAGGAATTTATTTCGTCAGTACCACTATTAGTGACACGATGCTTGGGTTGGTGGCGCGCTGGCTTTCTGATGGTGTGCCTATGCATGTTATGGAGCAGGGCTCAGTTGCTTGCAATGAAAACGCTGTCAGGGTTCGAATTGATCCAGGTAATGGATCCGCGCCACAACTGGAAGCGAGCCTTCGTCACTGCACAGCGCCTACGCTGTCCGGCAACTGGCAGGAGTGCTTCCAGGACTTCGACCAATTCCTCGCCTACTGCGTGCCTCAGGACCGAGCGCTCTCTTCGCAGCCCTGGTACGAGCGCACCACAAGTCAGGAAATCAACCTGAACATTGCCTTTTCTGACTGTCAGCCGCTCGAAGGGGAGGTACAATCGCGTACGATAAGCCAGCTCCTGGGTGATGGTCTATTATCGACCATTTGCTTCCGCGTGCCGTCGGTTAGCTTTGTCTTCGACCGTGTCGAAAGAGTCCCGTGGAAGCATTAAGGCCGACTCAGTGAATGTCGCGAATCTGGATCGCAAACGAGAACCCCATGACCGCATTTTCGCTGGCTGCACGCGGCTCTCTGTTGGATGCACAGAAAAGTTGCACTGGAATGCGCTTTTGGTGAAAACACCGCCATCAAAGGGTAGAGCCGTGTGCAATCCGCCAACCCGGTCGGAAGAGCTTGAGAGCGTGCTACTTGGCTGCTGGTTTTGCTGGTGCTTTTGGGCTTGCAGGTTTTGCTGGTGCTTTGGTATTTGCAGCTGGAGCTTTCGTGCTGGCAGCGGCTACCGGCGCTTTGGTATTAGCTGGAACTGCCGGCTTAGCTTTCGGCTTGGGAGGATTTTTCTCGCTTGCCTTTGCCTTGTTGGCGTATTTCTGGGACTGCATCCAGTAGCGTTCGCTTCGCTCTAACTTACCGTTCTTATTTCTGTCGAACTTTTTGACTCGGGCACGTCTTCGCTCATCACGGGCTTTTGCGGCGGCATCGTCTGCGGCGGCTTGAAGTGCGCCAGTGGAACCGACCGCTGTTTTTGAGTTTGTATCCGCTGCGGCAGTCGACTTGTTGGTAACGGTTGCATCGGATGTCGCAACAGGAGCATCTGTTGTTGTTGTCGTCGTCTTGGTGGTGGTAACGGCAGCGCTTTCAGGGGCTGGCGATTTTTTCTCTTCGGCCTGTGCAAAGGCGGGCGATGCGGTGGCGAGAATTGCTGCGCACACGATCAATAGACTCTTGTTCATAAATTTCCTCCTGCTTCTGGAAGCGAGAAATGCATAGCTTACCAGGCTTGACTTTTGTCGATAAGTAACCGTGGTGCGGCTCATGTCATTCAGGACGCCTTCAGCAATCGAATGTTCCGCGCTAATCGGCGGTCCGGCTCGATATGGTGGTCGTCCTTATATCACGATATGTTACTGATTCGACCACTAGATTGAATTCTCTCATGGCTGGATCCTCGAAGAGATCGTCTACTTAATCATGCTGATCCTCATGATGTGGACCTTTGATTGGATAGATTCTGGTCTCTTTCCGGCAGACTCGCATCAGCTCCAGGACTGATCTCTTGTGGAAATTGAAATCGAATCGATCTTCGATGAGTACCTGTAGCGTGTGGTGTATAGAGAAACAGGAAATTCGCGCACAGCACAAAATTTAAAGCCGATCGTCGAACAGTTTTGTCATGATTCTGCCGAGCATCTGGTTAACCTGGCCGGCGGTAGATGCAGGAGAAGCTGGTGGCATCATGCCATTGCACTGCCGGATCAACCCGTCTCTTCCATTCTCTGTTCTGCCCGACTCGGTGCAGTGCGCGCAGATCATCCAGGCACTTCATCAGAGTGCTTTCGTCCAGCGATTCGAACAAAGTCAAATGACGGACGGGGTCTCGATTGACGCTCGTATAGCGGCGGCAAGCGACCCAACCTGGAATATCGGCTACCTGCAGTGGAAGGTACTGTTTTTCATACCAGTCTTGAAATTCCTCGTCGAACTCCGGTTTCATCTCGAGCGACCAGAGCAAGAAAGGGCGGCTTCCGAAGTGACCATCAGCGGGAATTCGCTCGTGTTCCCATCGTGGCTTATAAGTTATTCGACTGAAGTTGCGGAGATCGTTGTTTTTCCATGTTTGAAACTCCATGACCAGATCTTTGATACCTTCGCGTCCGAATATTTCATCGCCTTTGTTGATGGATTCGGCGTCACGGAATTCGTAAATGGTGACGTACTGCTTGTTGTACCACCTGAGCGAGCCGCTGATGTTGAGCTCGCCGTAGCGTCGGATCGATGTGATCTCCGGAGCTGTTGCAAGTATCCCAGGCAGGAATCTATGGTGATAAAACTCGTTGAACTCTCCTTCCTTTTCGGGGGCAACGCTTAAGGTGATGAGCATGATCGGGTTCACGTTCATGTTGTCCTCGCAGTGTGTAAGCGCACCTACTTAGTTGAGATTTCTGAAAGAGTCTTGGTGGCATTAGAGGAAACATAGACGTTTTCGTCGGAGGCCAGTTTTTCCAAAATATGAACCGGCAATTTTCGATTCATCGATAGACAGAGTCTTACGTCATCGTCTGGATCATCTGCAAGAGTAGCTAAGAGCGCTTCGGGCAGCGCTGTATTTTCTGCGGCGCTGCTTCTCACCTCTGCGCTCTTGTCCTGGGCTAGCGCCTTTAACACGCTTGCTGGGGTATTCTCATTCTCCGCCACCCGACGGCGGACACGCTCGTCCTGATCGGTCGAGAGCTGTTGCAGAACTCCAGCCGATGAATGGGGATTGCCGGCCAGAACCATTCTTATGAGCACGTCTTCTGTATTGCTTCCGCGCTCGCCTCCCAACTCGTTTTCCAATTGATAAATTGAACGCAACAGCGAAGAAAGCTTAGGCGAAGTGACAGGCTTCGCGATGTAATAGTTCATCTTCAGTTTGAGAGCTTCCATTACATCTTCGTCTTGTTGGGAGACGGTCAAAAGGACGACAGGAATCTTCTTGAGCTCTGAATCAGCCTTTATGTCCGCCAAAACTTCATGACCGTTTTTCTTCGGCATATTAAGGTCGAGAAGGATTACATCCGGACATTGTCCAGACTTCTTTGCATCCATCAAAAAGTTGGTTGCTTGTTCGCCATCGTAGACGACCTTGAGTTCGTAAGATAAGTCTGAACGCTTCAGCGCCTCTTCCGTCAAACGCACATCTGAAGGTGTGTCCTCAACGAGAAGTATCTGAATCTTTTCTTTCATCTAAGCGCTCCTTGTCTTGGTTACCGCAGGCAGAGTGAACAGGAATATCGAGCCTTCCCCGGGCTCTGATTGGACCGAAATCGACCCGCCATGAGAATTGACGATTCGCTTGCAAATAGCCAATCCCATTCCCGTCCCCGAGTACTCTGTTTTTCCATGAAGTCTGGCAAACATATCAAATATTTGGTCTGTATACCTGGGTTCGATGCCGATTCCGTTGTCACGTACAGAGAAAAGCCAATAGTCGCCGCTAATATCCGCCCGAATATAGATGTGGGGTGGCTTATCTTTCATCCGATATTTTAGCGCGTTACTGATCAAATTCTGAAATAGTTGAACAAGGTGGCTACGTTCGACAGCTACTTCAGGCAGATTGTCAATGTCAAAAACAGCTTCGGTTTCACGGATAATAATGCTCAAATTTCTTAATACGTCATCGATCACATCATTGCATTTTGTGACATGGTCTGTTGAGTCGTCTCTATTAATGCTCGAATGCGTTAGGACAGCTTGAATGAGATTTTGCATGCGCTCGGCGCCGTCTAAAATAAAACCGATGAACTCTTCAGAATCAGTGTCCAGTTTTCCAAGAGTATTGTCGCGTAGCAGATTGGCAAAACCTTGCACTGCCCGTAGTGGCTCCTGCAAATCGTGTGAGGCGATTTTAGCGAACTGCTTGAGCTCCTCGTTGCTCTGAGTAAGTCGTTCTGTTCGCTCCGCCACCAGGCGCTCCAGCTCTTCATTCAGCCGCTTACTTTCCGAAATGTCACGAACGAACGCGCAATAGAGATAGTCGAGATCCTCCTTGATTTTGAAAATCACGAACTCAATGGGAAACTGATCTCCATCACGATTAACTGCCTGGAGCTCATAGTTGGCACGGAGAACTCCGCTGTCCCCTTTCTCGAAGCGCTTTTCCACCAGCCTGGCGTATTGTCTTCGAAGGTGTCGTGGCACTATCGAAGAAAGCGGTCTGCCCAGTGCCTCTTGCTTTGTCCAGCCAAAGGTTCTCTCTGCCTGCGTGTTCCAGTCCGTTATCTGCCAAGATCTATCTACTGAGATAAACGCATCATAGGAGTTTTCGAGAATGATTCGTAAGCGTTTTTCACTCTTTTGCAATGCATGAGCGATTTTTGTCTCTTCAATTGCGAACTCGAGACGACGCTGTATTGCTTCGCAGCTTACGGCGTCTTTTACAACGTGTCCTTGTGCTCCTGCCTGTATGCACGCTAATGCCAGGTCTTCTTCCTCGAGATCCGTTGAGACTATGATAGGAATGTCCAGCGCAAGCTCTCTTACGCGATAAAATGTGGCGATGCCGTCGCTGTCGGACAGAGACAGATCCAGCAATATCGCATCGAACGAGTGGAGCGCAAGTCGCTTGAAGGCTTGCTGAAGCGTGTTCGCCGATGTAATCTGAATGCCGCGCTCCTCCAGTCCGACGCTTAGCTCCTTGAGGAGCTTGCGACTTTTTTCGACTACCAACACGTGCATATTAACTTGCCTTTGCCGTTGGAACGGCATCCTGCCAAGATTGTCTTGGTCGATACCCTAGTAAGGAGTCGACTTCGCAACCAATATATCTGCTTTTGCCCTAATTGCAAAGTTTAATCCCGCAATTGTCAGTATCAAATCGATGTTCTCCAATCTCACGACGAGCTATTTATAGGCACTAATACCGGTGCCACTGAGAGTTTGCTTTTTACAAAAGAGACCAAAGTCATCGATTAGCTTCGTTGATTGAAGCTGCGACAATTGGAGACTCTCGACCATAACTGTCTTTCAATTTCAAAGCCTCGGTCCGTTCCCGAGACCTATGCAATCACATTCTGAGCATCAATTTGGATATTGCTGCCGCCTCATCAGAGAGACCTCGAGTACGGTCCTCCTGCGAAAAATACCGGGAGGCTACGGTTCGAGCTAAATTCGTTGAACCGTCCGGACTCTCCTTTTGCTGTGTAACTTGATCTATGCTCGTATCAGGGATCCACGCTGGGATTAGGAATCTGCATGAAAAATATGTATACGGAACCTACCTTTTTTTGCCCTTCGTAAATGCGCCATCTCCTTGCACAAATACGTACCAAACTCAAATTCCCTGCGCCAAATCCTAGCCAACAACTTCTGATACATTGCCAGTATAGGCCGATCGCACTGTACCGCGCCACACCACGTGTGGTGGCGTACATACGGGTTTGTCAGCAAAGAGCTCAATGCCAGCTGAAAAGCCAAAATACGCAATCGCTTTGTTCAGTGCAGCGGTTTTCGATGGCTTAAATAGGGAGGGCTATGATGGACAATTTCTCAGAGCGGGACACAAAGAATACCGCGAACGAAAACAACGTTCGCAATACTGACACGTACACGCTCGAGACTGTGCAATTCTTTAGAAGTCTCGAAACCAGAGAATCTGATAAAACCTCCGAATCAGGGAACAGCGAGCAATCGAACAGTCTATTGCCAGATGTAGAGATTGCTACCAGCACCGAAGATCTAGATGACCCTAATAACGATCAAACTGATGGTGCAGAGCTGAAAACCGGCACAGCCGAGGACGGGGAGCAAAAGGCTGGATCCGACAAGGCTGGAGCGCCGAAACCTGCAACAGTCAAGGATGAGGAGCCGAAGGATGGGGCAGGCAAGGACGGGCAGCAAAAGGCTGGATCCGACAAGGATGGAAAAGCGAAACCTCAAAGCGTCAAGGATGGGGAGCCGAAGGAGGGGGACGGCAAAGATGGGGAGCAAATGGCTGGATCCGCCAAGGATGGAAAACCGAAACCTGCAACAGTCAAGGATGGGGAGCCCAAGGATGGAGCAGGCAAGGACGGCGCGCCGAAGTCTGGTGCCGAGGAGGCGCCAAAACATTCAGAGAAAGATATGCAGCAGCATATAAATAACTTGGCTTCAGACGACTTCCAAACACGAGAAAATGCCCAAAAGTCGTTAGAGGAAATGGGACCATCGGCAGTACCAGCTCTTGAGAAAGCGCAAAAGGACTCGAAGGACCCGGAAGTTCGAAGACGGGCGGAGGCGGCTATTACTGCTATTCGCCATAACGCAGAGACCACAAATAACAAGAATTATCTGGACAAAGCTAACAAATCTGAAGCGTCTATCGATCAACTTCTTGCAAAGTCGGGAACCCGCTTTGAGTACTCGACCAGCCCAAATCTGGTTGCTTCCCCCGATGGTGAAGTATCAGCATTATCCAAGGTTCAGCTCGTGGTGGGAGACCCGAAAGGTCAATTGTCTGACGCGGAAAAGAAGAGCGCTGAAGAGCTGATAAAACTAGGCGATTCTCTTAAGAACGATCAGAAATTTGCACAGGCCAAAACTTCATTGGAAAGTAAAGATAAATTTGGAGCCGATGCAAAAAATGACGCAGAGAAGATCAACAAGCTCGCGCTTATTTCCGAAAGTGGACGAGAAATTTACGCAAAGGCGCTGTCAAACTCCGACAAACCCGCAGATCAAAAACGCGGAATCGAGCTGTTGACAGAGCAAATTAAAGGTTCTAAGAAGGAGCCGGACTGGTCGGAAAAGGACACAGCGGCGCGTCTTGGTGCCGATCAAAACAAGAATTTTAGAGAAGCATTCAAGAACGCTGGAGGTAACCTGCGCGAACTGGACCGGTTGGCCGAGGAATATCGCGAGCGGAAGGCAACTCCAAAGCGCCGATAACGAATATGTTTAACCGATATGTTGGGAAATCAATTGTGCGACAAGCTGCTTGGCTATAATCATCGTGCCTGAGCTACCCGGTTTCAAAATCGAGTCGAGAAAGTGTCCGTTGGAATCGGCGCTCCCGATAACGACTGTGCCGACACCTTTTCTGATTCCCGACGCACAATTGCGGACCTTTGGTATCATGCCGCCGCGAATGATGCCGCTGTCGATAAGCAGTCCGATTTCGTCGACTGACACTGTTGGAATCACATAATCGGAGTTCATCAAAATTCCCGGTACATCAGTGACGTAGATCAATTTAGCTGCCTGACATGCCACTGCCAGGGCCATCGCTACATTATCGGCGTTAGTATTCAAGAGTTGTCCTTCTGTATCCTGCGCAAGAGATGCAAAAACTGGAACCTCCGATGTCAGATTCATCAGCATCATCGCATCGATACTGCTGATTTCTCCTACGAAGCCGATATCTAGCCGCGCTCCCGAGCTGCATTGCACGAACTTCTTGGTAGCAGACAGGTGCAACTCGGACTTTGAGTTGAATCCCCGCGCCGGAACTCCGAGTTCATTTAGTATTGATACGATTTTGTCATTGATGTCGTCGAGTACGGCTTGTACTATCCCCAGCGTTTGATGGTCTGTCACTCGAAGCCCGTCGATGAAATGAGCTTCGCCGCCACTGTTCTCTAATGCCTTCGAGATAGCTGGCCCGCCGCCATGAACCAGAACCACGTTGATACCACTGTGGTGAAGGATCGCTACGTCTTGTAAGAATCCATCCAGAGCTTCATC
>CAZISK010000268.1:0-9041 GCA_964541355.1 uncultured Candidatus Obscuribacterales bacterium | reverse complement strand
GCGCCGTCTTCATTGGCGTTGGTTGAACTTTCCGGAATGGCCAGGAACAGCGTTCGTTGATGGGTAGTGAAACCGTGTCTGTGAATTGCAACGGCACGACTTTTTATATCTTGATGAGTATATTTAGATTGATCATGAAAAGGGCATGTTAATTCAGGTACCACTATCTGAATTTGGGCAAACCGTTGAGATCTCATTCAAGGGACGATAAATGTTGAAAGTACCGTTACTTGTAGCTTTTGGTTTTTTGCTGCCACTCGCCACATTGGCTGTTGAGCTCTCAATGAGAATGTGCGGCAATTTCTTTGTCGATCCGATACCGACTATCTGGCATGTCTTACTCGTTGCCTGGGTAGCCGCAGGCAATGGAATTCTAATCTGGACAATGCTGGTAAAGAAGGAGCCTGGCACTCGCGAAGCGCTCGTGAATGGAAGCGTCGCCGGAATATCGTTCGTGTATACGCTACGCTTCATTCCGCTGGCTGTGGCAGCGCCAATCATGATTCCAATTTTTCTGTTGGGACTATTGCCGTTGGCACCGTTGTCCTCATTCCTCGTGGCTATATATCTTTCGAGAGCGGTCAACGCCACAGACAGCTCAGTTCCGAAAGAGAAGCAGCGAGCGCAATCTCGCAATTTCATGACTGGAATGATGATTGGTGTGTCACTGATTTTCCTGGCAGAGCTACCGCACACACTCACCCGTCATAGTCTAGTACACGCCCTCTCGCCCGACCCTTTGACGTCCAGGCTTGGAATCAATGAGCTTCGCTCTATAGGCGACCAACACGAGCTATTGAAAATGTGTTATTTCATTCGAGCCCAGATGCCAGATTTGCTGGACACTATGGTTGGAACCTACAAAGCTGTTTCCAACGAAGAAGTACGCAAAATTTACTACAGAGTCACAGGTGTTCCATTCAATCGAGAGAAGAAACCCGCTTCTCATTTGTCTGTCGACTTGCCTTTCGATTCTAATGATCCGGAAGTGGCGGGTGACGTCGTCGGCGGTCGCGCGACTGAGCTCTCCCTGAAAGAATCTCAGCTGAAAATGGTTTGTGATTCAGACAAGTCGGTTTCTGATTGCCAATGGACACTAATATTTCAGAACAATTCGAATCAAAACGCGGAAGCCCGCACCAAGATCATGTTGCCACCGGGCGGCGTTGTTTCTGATCTTCAACTTTGGATCCGAGGTTTCAATCAGCATGCATCTTTCGGTCCAAGGAACGTGGTGAAACAAGCATACAAATCAGTTGTCTCGTCAATGAGGGATCCAATCCTTGTAACCACATCCGGTACCGATTGTATTCTGCTGCAGTGTTATCCGGTTCCGCCGAATGGTGGCACAATGAAGGCCATGATACGCATTGCTTCTCCGCTTCTATTGGAAAAGGGCAAGGGAACCTTGTTCATGCCTCGATTGATAGAAAACAACTTTGATGTGGGCGACAACAATAGTTTATCGATAACTTCAAATCGCCCTGTACTATCGACTCTGCGCGGTATGGTGCTGGCAAACAACTCTGGACAGAGCTATTCCTATCAAGGCAGTCTCGACCACAGTCAGCTTACCGACAGTCACACGAAGCTCGCTTTCAGCCGCGATGACTCTGTCACATCTGCCTCATCGCTCTATGGCGATGGGCCTTCCGCTAAAGTGATTGCGCAACAGCTTCAAGTAAAGCAAGAAGCGCCAATCAAGGACGTTATAGTCGTTCTGGACGGCTCGAACTCGATGCGACCGTACGCAACGGCAATATCGGAGGCCATGGCCACCATTCCTGAAGGATTACCCTGGAGTGTTGTTCTCGCGGCTGACGAAGTCAGCGCGCTCACACCCAAGGACAAGCTCTATCAAACTCTGACACCAAAAGTGGTGGCGCAACACTTGAAGAATTTGCACTTTGAAGGCGGTCCAGATAACGTGAAGGCACTAGCCGAAGCCGCGAAGCTAGCCTCAGGCAAGCCCGACTCATGCATTCTGTGGATTCATGGTCCTCAGCCAATTGTTAATGAGCCTCCGGAGAACATCTTACCTCGAACCTCAATGCCGCCAATATACAGCCTTGAAGTGGTCGCAGGTCCCAACCTGGTTCAAGAGAACATCGACGATATTTTTGCGGTGAAATCGATTCCACGATTGGGGACTGTAAAAGAAGATCTAGAGCGTGTTCTTTCAAGTTTTATTCAAGGTGCAAAGGTTTACGTCCCGGTCCGATCGGTTCGAGAGCAACCTGCCGCGGCCAAGAGTCAGTCGCCTGTCTCCACAAACAGCTATTCTGCAGCCCCCCTGCGCACAGATCCGATCGAGCCTCTCAATATCTATGAAGCCCTGGCCAAGCTCTGGGCCGCCGATGAGACAAAACGGCTTGTTCGGGAGAACAGAAGACAGGAAGCTGCGCAAACAGCGATCGAATATCGTGTAGTCACTCCTGTTTCCGGAGCGGTCGTCCTGGAGACGACACGGGACTATGCCAATGCAGGACTCACGCCAGGCGACGAACAAAATGTAAAAGCTACCAAATCCGCCAAGCCTACCACCTTTTCTGAACCGGCAGAGACGGATGTCTTCGCTGTACCGGAGCCTGAGATGTGGATGTTGTTGCTGGTCGTCCTCGCGATAGTCGCGCATTCACTACGCCGAAAAGGATTGCTGGTTTGGAAAAGCTGAGGTCTATTCCGCTGAATTTTCTGGGCTTGCTCCTCGTATTCTGGCCAAGCTGGTACTGGTACGCGATCAGGACGTTCGACGGCTCCGACGAGCCCTGTGGGATTCTTGCGCTGATTACTGTTGTCGTGTTTGCCATCACAAAAGCTGAAAAGACGAAAACTCCTTTACGCGCTGGTACGCTCATCGCCTGTGCAGTGCTCTTGTCGTGTTATTGCGTCAGTCTTTGGCTAGCACCGCCTCTCGTCCGATTCATGATTGCTGCCTGTACTGTCGGTCTTATGTTGTTCCAGCACTGCGCGAAGGACAAACGCAATGTAATCGCTCTATTTGGTTTGATTATTCTGTCCTCTCCTCTGGTCGCGTCGCTACAATTTTTTCTTGGCTTTCCTTCGCGGCTCCTGGTTACCCAGCTGTCGGCTTTCGTTTTGAGAGCCGGCGGCGCCATTGTCACAAGTTCCGGCACTTTCTTCGAATTGCAAAACAAAATGATCGTCGTTGATGCTCCCTGCAGTGGCATCAAGATGCTCTGGGCCGGTCTTTACCTTTGTTTCGTTCTATGCTGGCTAAAACAGCTCTCCGTGCGCCACTCGATACTCTTGATGTTAGTAAGCGTTCTGGGTGTGTTTATTACCAATGTTGAGAGGACGCTCTGCCTTTTCTATGTTGAAAAACTTGCATCGGAGGGCAACACACTACCTCAAAACTTGCATGATCTGATAGGGGTATCTGGTTTCATTGTTCTGGCAGTATTGATCTATTGTCTCGCCTCCTGGTTATCAAAACGGCAAGTAGTCGTCGGCGCGCTCAAGGAGATGGATAGCGGCGATGAAGGCAGATCTAAGAATTGTCCATCGGTGCCGGTTATGATCGGCAGATTTCCACAGGCCGCTTTCGTGAGTTTATGTATGTTGGCTGCCGTTATTACTGTGTTTCATCGAGTGCAAGGTCCCGGGTCGCAATTGCCAGGAGACGAACTGTCCTTTGAGTGGCCTTCCGAATTCGAGGGCTGCCCACTAAGCCGTCTGGAGCTGACTCCGGAGGAAAGCAAATTTGCTGTGTCTTTTCCTGGTCACGTCGGCAAATTTTCTGATGGACAGAGAGAGATTCTGTATCGCTACGTGAATAGACCTACCCGACAACTACACCCATCCAGCGATTGTTTCAAAGGCAGCAATTTCCGAATAACGCCACTTCCAGCGGTGCGCGATCGTTATGGACGAGTCTGGTCTCGTTTTTCTGCAAGTAGGGACGAGAAACTGCTTGAGGTCAGGGAAATCGTTGTCGATGCCAACGATAATCATAAAACCTGGTCGGACATATCTGCATGGTATTGGTCCGCCGTTGCCGCTCCTCGTGACTCAATCTGGGTTGCCATAACCGTGGTTAAGGTCACACCTGATTAACCGAGTCTTTCAGATTAGCTTAGGAACGTTTGGCAACTCTTTCGGAGCTCCATCCTCTTTCGGTTTCGGAGCCGATCTGTCTCTATCCATTTCGTTCGGTGATGAAGTCCCCGATTTTGCTGATTCAAGTGGGTCGCTCTTGCTTGGTGTGGTCCGGGAACGCTCGGCAGTAGCTGCGTCACTTGAAGTGCCTGCATCCAACCCGGTAAAACTGAGATCATCGGAAAAACCAAGTTTACTCAATTCTGACCCAGCGGTCTCACTTGCATCAACGGTGCTTTTACCTGATCCCTTCGGTGTGATACCAGCGTATGCCGACTCGTACATTTTAAAGGCTGCGTTCTGACTATCGCCGTCAGTGGAGGCTCCGCTTTCTAACTGTTCTGGATTTGATAGTGCCATACTTTATCCCTCCAATAGTAAACAACGGAGTTCCAGCACTAACTATTGGGCTGGAGATGCTCTCGTGACCGCCGAACGCGGTCAGGTTAAACTGAACTTGAGAACAGCGTAAGTCTCAATTGTCAAAAAACGATGGAGTACGATTTCAAGGCGAACTTTTGAACTTTCACGGCTGAACAATCAAAAAGAAGCCTGGAAAAGTTCTTGAAATGAGCGTGCTACAGATCTTCGAATACACGATTTTCGCCACACCACCGGTAGTTACATAGCGATTGAGCGTGTAAGTCCAACAATAGTCGGCAAAGCGCTCGGGCACAAATCGCAGGCGGAGTCCGTGTATGTTCGCCTTACTCAAGATTCTGTGCGGCAAGATATAGATAAAGGCTCAGAAGGCGTTAGAGAAGCCGAAAAGAAACTCGAAGAAAGCACAGCCAACTCTTGCCCAAAGGAGCCAGGTCCGATAAGCTTTGTAGCGCTCCTTCTTTCATGCAGGGGCTAATCCGCGCATGGCGAATATACTCATCGCGAAGCTTTGGCGCGAGATATGACAATGATTTTGATAATTGAGATCCCGGATCCGAGCTGAATGGTTGACTCCGTTGCTTTTTCTTATCCGATAGAATTAATTGTCGGGGCTGTTAGACGTCAATTAGATGACGGATGCTCGCTGGAAGTTTGAAGGTTCGGTACGATATGGCATAAGCGGTATAAAGGGACATCAGAATCCAGACACCCCCACCGAAACCGATAAACAGAATGCCCGAACAATAAGCAACCGATTCGCCAAACCTAGACAGGACTGAGGCCACTGCCTCTATCAGCTCTCGTGAGCCAGGCTGGTGCAGCTGTTCCCAGACGAAACCAAGCCAGATCATCGAGACTATCACCAGCAACGAGACGAATTTGGTGTTTTCGTGCCATTTGCCGCGCATCACGAAAGCTCCCAGAACTGCACACTATCATCGTACAAGCCAAATGTGGCAAATCCGTGTACCGGTTCGATCGATTTCACCTCGGGTGGCGGCTCGCTTGCTTCATTGACCTCTTCAAGCTCATTCGGTAATGGATCAGCTGGGGATATGACCCTTCTTGCCCTTGAGAATGGCGCAGGTACCGGTCGCATCCTTCTGGGCCCGATCACGGTAACTGCCGGCGGCAATGGTACTGGGCAAAACGGCGACGTAGTAATGATCGGCTCAGCCACGAGCGGAAATTCCGTTAGCATTGCTGCCGTCAACAACATAGAATCATCCAAGGCACCGAAAAATGGAATTCAAGGCACCTTGAGCGCAACCAACAACGGTCTGGTCGTCGTGACAAATACCTTGGGTGGATTGTACGTAAACAGTTCGAATTCCTTGCAAGCGCAAGACATATCTCTCACTGCTGGTGGAAAAGGATCTATATCAAGCGCCGGCACAATCACTGCCTCCGGAACGTTGTCTCTGACAGCCAATACAGGGACGATCGGCAAAGGCGGTCTCACCATCTCGACTCCGAATGTAGGCGTCAATAGCAATGGGTCCGTTTCATTGACTAGCACCCTCAATGGTGCCCTCTCCATAGTGGATGGCTCGACCAGTTCCGATTTCGAGCTCAACGCCCTCAGTCAAGTCACGGTTCAGAATCTAACCGCCCTGGATGGTTCCATATCCGTCAACAGCGGCGCTGGTACACTCACTGTTACAACAGGTGCTCAGGTTCAGGCCACTAACGGCGGTATTATTCTCACGAATAGCGATATCGCCAATGGTGACATCCTGATTGGAGATAACAGCACCATCGCGACCGGCGGCAAAGGCGACATTGTAGTCATTGCCATCGGTCCTGCTCCGAAGAAAGTCACCAACACTACCGCTCCAGTCGGTGTCACAGTTCAAACTCAAGGCAAAGGTCTGGCATTCTTCGGTCCGGATCCCGGCGTTGTCGCAACCACCACTGCAAATGTGAACGCGATCAATAAGAACGTGATCTTCAACAACCTCTCTAACAATATTGCAACCAAGAAGATTACGCTCGGCAGTGCCTCGACCGTGACTGCCGATCCGCCTTCACGTTCAGTATCGAATATGGTGCTTACTACGGGCACCCCTGGCGATATCGCCTCGCTAGACAATACGGTCATGATGTCGGAGTTCGATCGCATACCCACCATCAACGATAACGCAAGCGCTCGTGCACTCTACAACACCACAAGCGCTAGTGGATTCGACAACATCCTCAATTCGTTCAGCAACTTTGCCAACCTGATCAGCCTGAACAATGCTGTTCCAAACACGGAGTCTTTATCTGAACCAATGCCGTACGCTGAGGCAAGCGCATGTACCACCGACTTGATCGTTGACGCTGACTTTGTCATCGAACAAGAGTCCCCCTTGCATGAATTTGCGACGAACAATGGTGCCGGAGTGGTGACGCTGATGAAAGCCGCAAGTGGCAATCGTTCAACCCGCCACAACCTGGCCAATGGTAATGGAATATTTGCACCACGTTTTGACACGACAATCAAAACCTCAATGGGATCGATTGAATTGAAGGCAGGAGCCATCGCTCTTATCATGCAATCCAACGAGGGTCTGGCCGTCTACGACTTGCACGACGAGTGCAAGAACTCGATAGTCATCAACACTGGCAACAAGATGTTCAGCCTCTCTCCGGGACGTCATCTCCTCATTAGTCAGCATCAGAATGCTGCATTCGAGAGCGTCAACCCGCTCGAATTGGTCCATTACCGAAAGCTGAATCAATTGCAGCTCGGCAATGGATACAAGGCCTTCACCGCTGAATTCGCGATCCCATCAGCCTGCTACGCAGTGAAATCGCTGCAACAATTGATGTCATCTAAACATAACGAAGCGCTCGGTCTCGCCAGACGCATTCACAAAACAACGGCCATCATGATGACCATCGCACCCGATTGCGGCGACTACGTGCAGTATTTCAATCCGAGAGCGACAGCTATGGTGCGCTAAAATCGGGCTTTCTCCTTGCACATAGTGGTAGGTTGCCTAGTTTTTCGCTGGAGGATCGTATAGATCTTTGGTGGCATATTTCTCTTTCGATAATATGCCTTGATTGGATGGCGTATATGGAAACATTGCGGCGCGGACGGGCAGCTACTCAAGCTGGCACCCGATTTAACAGTTAAACGCCACGATGCCACCACGTTCCTTTTGGATACTGCTGCCTGGAGAAGGGAGACTTACCCGGTACAAGCGGGCTGTCTTGCGGATTTTGGAGGTTCTAAATGGCACCATGTTTTTAAACTTTCCAAGCTACCGCTGTTAGCGTGATATTCTGACTATATGTTTGTGAGTTTTTTTCATGGTTAAGAAAGAACAGTTTGTACTGATTGCGCTTCTGCCCCTGCTATCAGCATGCGGCTCTGATTTGGGTTCGAGCGACCAGTCCCAAAGGACTGCACCGGAAAATCCACAAGGCACCGCTACCCAGCCTCTCCCGCCCGTGCCTGACTCTGCTAGCGCTGGAAACGGGGCCGGGCAAGGCAATGACAGAGGCCAGCAAGCGAAACCAAAATTTAGGCGCGGTGGGCTGCTAGTTCGGTCGGCCGGGACACAAGCGCCCCCTGATCCGTATTTAGCCCAGTATGACAAATCGAGGCTGGGCAAAGCGGCAACCATTCATCATTGGTTGAATGTCCAAATGAGCTCTGGTCTCGAGGCCCTTCTATGGACTCGCTGGGTGAAAGGAGTTGCTCATATTCGCGTCGGCGTGATTGGACCGCGAGACCAGCTCGTGCATTTTAAAGGAGAGCACGAAGCGCTGATAGTGCACCTCCAGGATAGCACCTGTAATTCGATCAAAATGGCGACTGTGCCCTTGAACATGTTGAAAGATGAATCACCTGGCGCCAAGGGTGAAATCGCGAAAATATTTTCGGAAGGCCAGCTTGAGTGTTCGCTCGAGGACTATGAACGAATCAGACAATGGATCGTCGAGTGGAATTAGTACCTCGCCGAACACTCTGACTACAAGCGCTTTCCAAAAGCGTTCCGGTTCTCGGAGAATGACGTTTATAGATCAGGCTCATCGGAGGGTTTGATTGAATTCTTGCTCAACTCGATGGCTCCCTTCGAAAGTCAAGTGAATCTGGCACCTTCCCAACCTTGTCCTCCGCTCCTGGATTATCCAGGAATGCGCAAACACACGTATAAATCCAAATCGGCGGTATCCAGCCAAGGAAGACATTGAGCAGCGAAATGGTCAAGAAATCGGATTTTTTTCGGACTGCTGCAACAATTGTCGGCATAAAATACGAACTTATTAAAGCGGTGATTGGTATTCCAACCACCATCAATAAGATCAAGCAGCCAACGATTTGGTCCATGCAGTTTCTCCCTCTCCATCTATTTGTACCCAGCCTTTGCCTGCTTCATAGATATCAAGAAATGGGTCCGCTTCAGTCTCAGGGAACAGAATGGAATTCCATCTGGCAGGGAACAGTATTAGTGAGACCACCTTGTAGCGCCAGGAAGCAACAGGAAGCAACAGGAGTCGAGGTTGAGACGCTCTGACAGGCGAACTATCCTTCAAATTTCCCT